>CAYUJK010000472.1:0-3111 GCA_964444895.1 uncultured Roseivirgaceae bacterium | reverse complement strand
AGAATGGATCCCGTGAGTTGATAGGCCAGGTACATGAGCATGTCGTCGCCGGCTTTTTTTCCGTAGCTGATGGCGTTGGAAAGGCTGTTCAGCGATTGCTCTGGCTGCCCCTGTGTTTTGTAGAGTTTGCCGATTTCGTAGGAGTAGTACGCCGCTTTTCCCAGGTCTTGCGCGTTGACCGCATTCTCCAGTTGGCGCTCCATTTCCTGAAGTCGGCTTTGCTGACCTGCAACGGGCGTAGGAAGCAAGGCAGTGATCGTAAAGGCGAGTATTACGACGGATAAAAAAAATGGAGTCTTCATAGCGGTAAAAAGTACGACAGGTTGCCGCTAAAGTATTAAAAATTGAAGTGAGTTGGTGGAAGTAACAGATGAATAAACCATGAATAAATGTACATACGTCAGTTTTTCCCCCAATTGTGCGGATTCTACACGCCTCACATCTGTGCCCCATTGCTGTGCATTGCCGATTTTGCGTTAAAGGAATATCATGGCCTGTAATATCATTTGTTCCCGGCGTTCGGGGCGGAGTTCATTGTAGAGGTCCTGCGTAGTGCGGTATTCCAGGGTGAACTTTACGTTGTGGCTATTAAGTAGAAAATTCAGTCCAAGGTTAAGCGTATTGCTGTTTTTCCGGTACTCCTTGTAGTCGCGGTGGCTGTAGGCAATATATGGCATAAAAGCCACTGAGCGGTGAAGGGGAGGCAGCAGGTAGCCCAACTGGCTGTACGAGGAATTGCCTGTGCCATAGATGCCCGACCTGCAGTAGTTGGGGCCGTAGTCAAACTTAAAAAAAGCACTGTATAATGAAATGGCGCCTCCGTGTGCCAGTGGTGCATCGTAATATACATCGGCGGCAAGATGGCGAACGTTGTGGGTGAATACCGCGCTATCGGCGGCTATGCTCACCGTACCATTGGGATGGCTAAAAAAGCCAACGCCGATGTTAAACACTTTTTTCTGGCCCAGGTACGATCCCGTCCGGTAGGGCAGCTTATTGGATTCTTTATCCAGGAATTGATAGTCGAAATAGCCCTGGTATACGCGCGAAGCTTTCTCAGGGAAGTACTTTCTGCCCACGTAGGCTATCGAGCCGGGACTGCCGGTATATCCCGGGACATCCAGGGAATTCACCATAGCGTCGTTGATGGCCAGGTGGTAGTTAAGCCTGCCTGCCCGGCCCTTTGCAAAGAAGCCCAGGTGCCGCCCAAACTGGTCAGAAAGACCCAGCTGCGCCCATGCCTGCCGGTAGTTGTCAAACGTCATGAAATTGATGGTACCTGCATTCGAGAGGCGCGAAAGGCCATTGTAGTAGTGAAGTCCTGCACCGAGGCTGAGGTACTCGCCCCACACTTTATATTCCGTCCAGGCATCGTGGAGAAAAACCTTTGCCTGCTCTGATTGCCCCGTGGGGTGCAAGCCCTCACTGCCGAGGTTGTTGACGCCAAAATGCGTGAGCGCCATGAAGCGGTCGTTGATCTGTGCATAGACCAGAAAGCGGCTTCTTTTGATTTGAGGAGTCACATTTAGCTTGCCGTCATCACCTTTTTCCCCGAGCACACAAAACTGATTCCACAAGATAAACCGCACCTGGCTATTCCCGCTCTCATCGAGGTTCAGAATCAGGGGTTTATGGGATTGCGTAGGCAGAAAAGAATGTTGCTGTTCCTGCGCAAGGGTTTCCGCGGGTTCCGTCAGCTTTTCATCCTGCGCAAAGCCGTAAACCGAAATAGCACAAAACAAGATAAATGACCCGGTATATTGGAGCATGGGAGCTTTCTCTGTTTTCTATGCCGTAAAGGTAAGGCTGGCCCGAAGGCCGCCGGCTGATATTGGTCATGATCACAGAAAGAAAATCTGCCAAGATGGAAAATTGGCGCACACCGCGGAATGCTGTATATTGCCCGCATTGATCAAATTGATATGATGCTGCTGAACCTTCTAAAAAAAGCCGGGATCAATGGATTTTTCTTCTGCCTTATCGGTATGGTGGTGTTGGCGTGGCTCTTCCCGTTTTACGGTACCAGCGAAAGCCCTCTCCACCTGTCGGAAATCACGCACTATGGCGTCTCGGTTATTTTCTTTTTTTATGGACTTCGCCTCAGCCCCGGAAAGCTTCGTGCCGGCCTCCGCAACTGGAAGCTTCATGTGGTCATTCAGAGCACTACTTTTATTCTCTTTCCGGTCCTTATTCTGCTGCTATTTTCGATAATACAACCGGGCGAGGACAATCACCTTTGGACTGGGGTGTTTTTTCTAGCTGCCCTTCCCTCTACTGTGTCTTCATCGGTCGTGCTGGTTTCCATAGCGCGTGGCAATATTCCCGCCGCCATTTTTAATGCAAGTATCTCCAGCATCATTGGGATATTCATTACCCCTCTGTGGATGAGCCTTTTTTTAGGCAATACCGCCGAATCGGTAGACTTGGGCAATGTCGTCTTCAAACTGTTCCTGCAGGTGCTGGCCCCGGTCATCATCGGTTTGGCGCTGCATGGAAAGCTGAAAGACGTAGCGGAAAGGTTTGGCCGTGAAATGCGCTATTTCGATCAATTGATCATCCTGCTTATAGTATACTCGGCTTTTTCGGAGTCTTTTTATGAAGGGATGTTTCAGAGCAGCAGCCTTGCGTCCATTGCCTTTCTGGCGGGAGGGATGCTGCTATTCTTTTTTGTGATGCTATTGTTAATGACTGGCCTTTCGGCGCTGTTCAGGTTTTCCCGCGAAGACAAAGTGACGGTTTTGTTTTGCGGTTCTAAAAAATCGTTGGTGCAGGGGGCGGTAATGGGAAAAGTCTTGTTTCCCGATCCGGTGCTGTTGGGGCTGGTACTCTTGCCGGTGATGCTCTATCATGGCCTGCAACTTCTGGCAGGCAGCGCCCTTGCCGAACGAATGGGGAGGGGGAGTAGTAGGTAGCGGGGAGCAAGGAGCGGAGGGCGGAGAGAAAGCGAAGCGGCAGGAGGCAGTAGCAGTAGGCAGTCAGGAGAAACGGTCAAGACGATAGTCAGACTGTGACTCCGGGAAAATAGCAAGGGGCGAGAAAGCAGGCAGCAGCAGTCGAGGTCAGACGAAGCAAAGCGGAGTCAGACCGGCTTTGGAGAGATGGATGGAACAA
>CAYUJK010000471.1:0-3115 GCA_964444895.1 uncultured Roseivirgaceae bacterium | reverse complement strand
CTTTTATAGATGAGACAAAAGCAAAATGTATTTTTCTTAGGCAGTTGGCTGAAGCTTAACTGCAATGGATAGTTGACCCATTGAGGCTTTCAAAGCTGGATTATCCCGGGGTGTTATTTATTGCAGTCAGTTAAAACTGACTGCAATGAATTCTTAGCCCTATTTGCCCATTTCCTCCAACATTTTCAGGCACATTACCAGCGCTCTTGCCGTATGGTAGTTGCCTTTCCAGGCCTGGGCTTTTGGCGCCTTTGCGGCATCGGGATCGCTGTCGAGGCCGTTAACATACCAGTCGCCATTTTCGTGGTCTATGAGGTATTGATCAATGTAGCGCCACATTTTTTCAAACTTGCTGTAGTAGTTCCGCTCGTCATTGGGAAACAGCCGGTGCATGAGCAAAAGCGCATTAAGCCCTTCGGCCTGCGCCCACCAGGCTTTATAGTGATTCGTGATTTTCAATTTATCGTCCAGGTACTTTCCCTGGTCAAAAAAGCCGCCATGAGCTGTATCCCAGCCGTGATCCAGGGCGTGATCTACCATTCGTTTTATTTTGGGAAGGAGATCAGTCGTACCGCGATGGAGCGCTTCATCGGCTTCGTAGAGGAGAAAAGCAGTCTCTACATCATGACCAAAGGTAACGTGCTGCTGGTAGTAATCCGAGGCGCCTAATGCCTTCTGGTCTGCATCTGGAACCAACGTCCAATCCGGGTAGAAGTAAAGTTTTAGAAATCCCCGCTCGTCGTACATGGCTTCTGAGGCAATGTGATACATCTCCTCTAACCGCGACCTGACGAGGTCATCAGGCCAGACCTGGTAGAGTAGGGTGAATGCTTCCAGCAGATGAATAGAGCTGTTGAACTCTTTCAGACCTATTAGCGGTCTCTCGCCGAAACGGGCATTGGCTGCTTGTGAGCGAAGTAGGGGAGAGCCGTCCCGGTTCAGCACCTGGAAGTACCCGCCATAGTCAGGGTCCCGGACATTTTTATCTAGCCATAGAAAGGTCTTTTTGGCCAGTTTCAGCGCTGCAGAATCCTGGGAGGCCTTGTAGTACTGCGCCAGCGCGTAAATGGCGAAGGTGTTTCCGTAAGCCGTTTTGTATTGATTACTTTCCGTTGTGGCTATATTCCCCGCGCTGTCGGATGTTTGGAAAAAGCCACCGTGTTCATTATCCCAGAGTTTATTTTTTAAAAAATGAAATCCCTGCCGGGCATAGTCCAGGTACTCCTGCTGTGGAGAGTGGTGTTCGTACACAAAGGAAAGTGTCCACACGTGCCGCGCCTGGGTCACGATAAATTTGTCCTGGCTTCCCGTTTTTTCCCACTGGTAGTCGAAGGTAGTGTAATAGCCGCCAAAGGTAGTGTCGAGGGTTTTGGGATACCAAACGGCGAGGAGGCTTTGGTTCAGGGCTTTTTCAAGTTTCGGTTTTGGGTTGAATGAGCTTTCGGTGGGGGCGCCGCAGGCCATTAGGCTGAACAGCAAGAGCAGCTTGGGGATTTTAAGCTTCATGGTTTAGGCGGTTTTTTCAAGGTCTAAAGATACTTTTTTCAGAAATATCAGAAATAATTGTGGGGAGGCGAAACAAAATGTTTATAGAAGAGTTATAACTGTGTAAACAATAGTTGTATATACATTAAATATAAAATAAACATGGAAAAAGCAATCTTAACCAAATGGGCGATTGACCCTACTCACTCAGAAATTCAATTCAAAGTAAAGCACCTGGTAATTTCTACGGTTACCGGTAAGTTCAGTGAATTCTCAGGCCACATAGAAACAGACGGAGATGCTATTGCAGGCGGATCAGCAGAGTTTTCAGCCAAAGTTGATTCGATTTCAACGGGCAACGCCGATCGCGATGGCCACTTGAAGTCTGACGACTTTTTCAACGCGGAGAAATACCCGGAACTCACGTTCAAAAGTACTGACATCAGCAAGGTAGACGAGCATAATTATAAGATGACCGGCGACCTTACCATAAGGGAAGTAACGAAACCCGTTACACTGGATGTGGTGTATGGCGGTACCGTAACCGACCCCTACGGCAACGAAAAGGCTGGATTCGAGATTTCTGGCAAAATCAACCGGAAAGACTTTAACCTGAAGTGGAGCGCCGTAACCGAAGCGGGTTCTGTGGTAGTAAGCGACGACGTGAAGATCGAGCTGAACGTTCAGGTGGTAAAAGGATGATCAATTGATTGGAGTAATTAGTCAATTGAGGGAACAACACACCTCGGCGTGGTTGACTAATTACCCAATATTCATTTGTAAGTGACTCTGTGACTTTGTCAAAGTTCAAAACTTTGACAAAGTTGGCAGAATTTTCGATGTTTAATCGGGGTTAAATCGCTGCTCCGCCCATCACCGTAATCTCAGATCCTTCAGCCAGGAATACAGAACGCGGTGTTTCCGTAATCAAAAAAGCGAAGTGCTTGCCATAGACCCTGCCAAAGTCAACGTCTATGATAAATTTTTTTGTTGGATACACCGCCCATTTCGGGTGGCGCACTTCATATTCCGAAGTTTTCGTACCGGTAATCCGCGTGTAGCCCCAGTAGTGCTCGGTAATAAATTCCTCTTCGCTTCCCACAGCTATTTTCACAGGGGTGGCGTTGGCAACTACTTTAAAAGTATTCCAGTTGCGCTTTTTCCAGCAGTACTCTACACTTAGTTCATCTCCCTCCGTCTGCCAGTTGTGCTGCATTGGCATCGTCTCATAGTGTTCTTTATAGAGCGTGTTGGCCACAAAAGTAAGGGCCGGTTTTGGCACAATTTCTTTAATAAATACCACGCCGCGTTTCCACGTATCCTTGTCGCGATAGCGCACGTAAAACCTCAGGTTTACTTCCTCAAAATGAATGTGGAAGGGGATTTTGAACCCTTTTACTTTCGTGTTCAGGAACATAAAACCGACAAGACTGACGTAGCATGTATTGTTCCAAAGATCAATTTCTGTCTTATACGGCAGGTAGGGCATGAGCAAACCTGCATCTACCGCATAGTTGGCCATCGCCAGTTTTCGCCATTCAGCTTGCAGGAAAGGGGTAGGCATAGCTTTTTTAAAATTCAAATTAAGGAAAAGAATGTCATTCAGAAAGCTTTGGTCGCTGCACTTTTT
>CAYUJK010000470.1:0-3115 GCA_964444895.1 uncultured Roseivirgaceae bacterium | reverse complement strand
TGAATTTTTCGGGTTAAGGACAGGCGCAGTCAGCCCCTCCTACGAAATCACAATACCCAGCGGCTTGGCAAATTCGATTTCGGCCTTTTTCAGTTCGCCGTGAATTTTGAGCAGCTCCATCTGTTTATCGGGGTCCTTTTCGCTTTTAAGTTCCCTTTTGTTGCTTTCGATCAGCTTCTTTATCTTCCTGAATTTCAGCCTTAGCAGGTTCGTATACACCGAGTTGCTCAAGATATCGGTCTCTTGGGGCACTACAATGGAATATCGCTGCCAGTTTCCGCTTACCTCATAGGGGCTGCTGACCAGGTCAGTCACGAATTGCTTTACTTCTTCAGAACCGTTTTTTAAGAAGTACTCCGCATTTACCACCTTTTCTTGCTGAATGTTTTCCTTGAATGTGGCAAGAATATCGATGTGGAGTGGGTGATGAAAATCGATGCCTTCCAGTTCTTCCAGGTAGTGGTCGTACAGCTTGTATTTATCTTCTATTTCGTTGAATCCGTAGCATATCAAAAGGCGGAGGCATTCCCGCTCTTGCAAGATCAGTGGGTCGGACTTCGCATAGTACTTTTCTGTGGTAGTTTCCTCTACGGTGATGTCGGGAGTAGACTCGGCAATGCCTTCTCCATACCGGCGCGACGGCTCCTCTCTGGCAGGCCTGTCTTTTTTCTGTTCGCGACGCTTCTGCAGGATTATCTTGTTCAGCTCGGCAATCAGCGTTTCTTCTTCGATATCCAGCAAGGTGCCCGTTTCTTTCAGGTACACGGTACGCTTTACCGGATCGGGAATTTTGGCTATGCTGCCCACGATGTTGTTGATCGTCTCCGCCTTTTTGATCGGGTCTTTGTCACTTCCCCTGGCAAACAGCTCCGTTTTGAAAGAAATAAAATCGCGGCTATTGTCCTTAATATATTCCCGGAAATTAAAATCCCCTACTTTTTTGGCGTAGCTATCCGGATCGTCCCCATCGGGAAATACCAGCGCGCGCACGTTGAGTCCCTGCTCCAGGATCATATCGATGCCGCGCATGGATGCTTTGATGCCCGCCTCGTCGCCATCGAAAAGCACCGTTACGTTTTCGGTGTGCCGGCCTATCAGTTTTATTTGTTCTTCGGTGAGGGATGTACCGGAAGACGCCACCACATTTTCTACACCGGCCTGGTGCATGGAGACAACATCCGTGTAGCCTTCCACCAGGTAGCAGTTGTTGGCACTTTTGATGGCTCGCCTGGCCTGAAATATCCCGTAGAGAATGCTGCTCTTGTGGTAGATATCACTCTCAGGGCTGTTGAGGTATTTTGGGGCATTTTTGTCGCTGGTGAGGATACGGGCGCCAAAGGCAATGGCCTTACCCGTGTTGCTGTGGATAGGAAAAATCACCCTGCCGCGAAAGCGGTCGTACGTACGGGCTTCCCCTTCTCCCTGTGTATTCGCCGACTCTTTCCGCACCACAAGGCCCGTTTTTTCGAGGTATTCCTTCTTGTATCCCTGCTTCAGGGCTGCCTTTTCCAGATCATCCCAGGCATCGAGGCTGTAGCCCAGCTCAAACTTGCGGATGGTGTCTTCGGTGAAACCGCGCTCCTTGAAATAGCTGAGCCCTATCCGCTTGCCCTCGTCCGTTTCCCACAGGTTTTGCACATAGTGGTTTTTAGCAAAGTTGCTCACGATCAGCAAGCTCTCCCGCTCGTTTTGTTCCTCCCGCTTTTCGGGGCTCACTTCCTCTTCCCTTACCTCTATGCCATATTTTTTAGCCAGAAATAGCAGCGCTTCGGTGTAACTGAGGCCATCGTATTCCATGAGAAACGTAATGGCGTCGCCGGCTTTTCCCGAACTGAAGTCTTTGAAGTTTTCGTTCTTCGGAAATACAAAAAACGACGGCGTCTTTTCATTGGAAAAAGGGCTCTTTCCCCGGAAATTCATCCCTACCTTTTTCAGCGTCATGAATTCGCCGATCACATCCACAATGTCTATGCGACTCTTTATCTGCTCTATGGTTTCCTGGCTAATTCTCATATTTTGCGCATTTACCTCCCCGCCGTATTCATTACCCGGTATTTTGTTCTATTTTTACACAAATATAAAAGAGGTGCTTTTTTGTAATGACTAACAAACATAATCAAATGAGTAAAAGATTTTTATTTTTATTGACCGCTTTTGTTTTGGTGGTATGTGCACCCGCCACTGCCCAGAAAGCTATGCACTGGCAGGTAAGCGGCAACGGCCTTCAGGAGCCTTCTTATCTCTTCGGCACCTATCATCTGCTGAAAGACCAGTACCTCCTCAAATACCCAAAAACGTTAGAAAATTTCCAAAAGGCAAACGCCGTGATGGTTGAGGTGCATGCAGACTCTGCTGAAATGATGGCCGCCTCTATGGGACAGATAATGATGACGGACGAAAAGCTCTCCAACCTGGTCGATTCGTCTGATTTTAAGCTTATCGTGGCCGAAATGCAGCGCGTGCTCGGCTTTGCCCCCGTGGAGATGATTGAACAATTCAAGCCATCCGCGCTGATGATGACGCTGGTAACCAAATACGTAGACGATGCCAGCCCCGAGATCAAACAATACGAGGGCACGGTCATGGACATGTACTTCGCCCGCGAGGCAAAAGCGCTACAAAAGGACGTGCTTTCGCTGGAAACGGTGCAGGAGCAACTTGACCTTGTTTTCAACCAACACCCTTATGACGAGCAGGCCAATCAACTGGTCACATTCATCAAAAAGAAAGACGAAATGCTCGAACTCCAAAAGGCCCTGACGGCTACGTATTTCGAAGCCGACCTTAAGAAGATGCTGAAGCTCAGCGAAAAGTATATAGAAGAATACGAATCCGGCGATATGGCTTACATGACGGATGACAGAAACCTGCGTTGGCTGCCGATCATTGAAGAAGCTATCGGGCGTCAGTCCACGTTTATCGCTGTAGGAGCTTTGCATCTCCCGGGAGAGAAGGGGCTGATTCAACTCTTGAAAGCCAAAGGCTACAAGGTAACGCCGGTAGAATAGCAACTCTCCTATAAGTAGTAGAACGTTCGCTTTTAAATCTCCAGGATGGTCACTTCCACGCGACGGTTTTTGGCGCGATTCTCTTCGGTATCGTTTGGCGCTACGGG
>CAYUJK010000469.1:0-3115 GCA_964444895.1 uncultured Roseivirgaceae bacterium | reverse complement strand
TATGAAGAAAAAAACAACATTCTGGAAAGTATCGGCGACGGCTTCTTCACCATCGAAAAAGACTATACCGTAAGCTATTGGAACGGAATGGCAGAAAAGCTGCTCCATACACCGCGAAAAAAAATCATCGGAAAAAATTTGTGGGATTTATTCAGTGATGCAGTTGATCTCCCCTCGTTCCAATACTACAAAAAGGCCATGGAAGAAAACGTAGTCGTGCATTTCGAAGACTACTACGCACCCATAGGCCGCTGGTTTGAAGTAAACGCCTACCCCTCAGAGTCGGGCCTTTCGGTGTACTTCAAGGACGTAACGACGCGAAAGCTGGCCGAGGAGCAGATACGGCAAACGAACGAGCGGTTTGAGAAAGTAGCCGAAGCCACCAATGACGCAATATGGGACTGGGACCTGGTACACGACACACTTTACTGGGGTGGGGGGTTCAAAAAATTGTTCGGTCATGACGTGGCAAAAACCAGCAACTCACTAAACACCTGGACGGAGCACATTCACCCCAGCGACCGGGAGTCGGTGATGCAATCGCTCCACGACGTAATTGAAAACCCCAAGGCAACCAACTGGCGCCAGGAATACCGCCTTGTGAAAGCCAACGGGAAATTAGCCTACGTAATTGACAGGGGCCTGGTGATCAGAAACGAAACCGGCAAAGGCATACGAATGGTAGGCGCCGTCACCGATATCACCTACCGAAAGGAATACGAAGAATCGCTGAAAGCCCTGAACCGCAAGCTAAAAAAACACGCCAAAGACCTGGCACTTTCAAATGCCGAGTTGGAACAGTTTGCCTACGTCGCTTCTCATGACCTCCAGGAACCCCTGCGGATGGTAACGAGCTTTTTGAGCCAGCTCCAGAAAAAATACGAAGACCAACTGGATGACCGCGCCCAGCAATACATCCACTTTGCTGTAGACGGCGCCAAGCGGATGCGGCAGATCATCCTCGACCTGCTGGCTTTTTCCAGGGTAGGCAAAAACCAGGATAATCTCGAAGTGATTGATACCGGAAACGTGGTAAACGAGATATGCACGCTGCTGCGCAGAAGCATCACCGAGAAGGATGCCATCATCGAGTTTAGCGGTCTCCCCAGTATTACCAGCTACCGCTCGCCTATCATGCAGGTTTTTCAAAACCTCATCGAAAACGCCCTCAAATATGCCCGGGCGGACGTGAGACCAAAGGTGAAAATCAGCGCTACGGAAAACAAAAACGATTGGCAATTTGTCATAAAAGATAATGGCATCGGCATTGCCAAAGATTACTACGAAAAAATATTTGTCATTTTTCAGCGCCTGCACAACAGCAAAGAATATGAAGGAACGGGAATGGGCCTCGCTATTGTTAAGAAGATAATTGAAAACCTGAATGGGAAAATTTGGGTGGAGTCGGTAGAGGGCGAAGGCAGTACCTTTTACTTCACCCTTCCCAAAAACACCCAGTAACAGCTGCTCAATGGAATGAAACATCTATGAAAATAAAATTATTTTTAAACTACTATCCGCGCCCCCTGGCCTGGATCGTTTTTTTTATCTCACTCGTCATTACGCAACTAATCGCGTACGGCATTTTTTCAGTAGAAAAAGAAAATGAACTTCTTCAGGTAAAACAAGAGGCTGAAAATACCAGGAACCAGTTGGAGAGCTCGCTGAACCACAGCATCACGGCCACTAAAATCCTGTCGTTCCTGGCCGAAGAAGAACTCCTCGGAAATTACTTTGACACCGTAGCCCAGCAGCTGCTTGACCAGAACAAATTCATGGATGCTCTTCAACTGGTAAAGGGCAACACCATACTGAAAACCTACCCACTGGAGGGCAACGAAGCCACCATTGGTTACCGCATCATGGAGAATCCCATGCACCGGCAAGAAGCCATGAAAGCCTTCGAAAGAAGACAATTGTACTTTGAGGGGCCTTTCAACCTGATCCAGGGTGGTGTGGGAATCGTGGGCCGGCTACCGATTTTTGAGAATGGTGAGTTGTGGGGGTTTACCGCCGTGGTCATTCGTGTAGAAACCCTTCTTCAAGCCATCGGTATTGAAAGTACCGGCAGGAAAGAAAACTACCTGTACCAGCTAGTCAAATACAACGAAGACGGCTCAGAAAGAGGCCGCCTGTTTGACCACAAAACTGACTGTGGCACCGGCATCTACCACGAGACATTTTCCCCCATAGGCGACTGGCACATTTTCGTAAAACTCGAAAAGCCTCTGCATCTCATCTCCACATTGCCGTTTTCGCTGCTTGGTATTATCTTTTCTGCCCTACTCGCCCTCTTCTTGCGACATCTGGCAGCCCAACCTCAGAAGCTGAAAGCACTTGTGGACGAAAAAACCCGCGACCTGGAAAGACTAAACCGGAAGCTGGAAAACCACGCCCGGGAGCTGATGCTGTCAAACAAAGAGTTGGAAGAGTTTGCCTACGTAGCCTCTCATGACCTGCAGGAACCACTGCGGATGATCTCCACTTTCATGAATCAGTTGAAAAAAAAATATGGAGATCAGCTTGACGAAAAGGCCCACAGCTATATCCACTTTGCCGTAGACGGGGCCAAGCGGATGCGGCAAATCATCCTTGACATCCTGGAGTTTTCGCGTGTGGGTAAGCACGCCGAAAACGTGGAAGAGATAAATGTGAACGAAGTAGTGAAAAACGTGTGCCTGCTACAACGCCGGGCCATAGAAACGAAAAAGGCGTCCATCAGCTTTCAGGGGCTTCCTACCATTGTTTCCTATCGTGCGCCACTGGCCCAGGTGCTCCAAAATCTGATTGCCAATGCACTCAAATACAGCAAGCCCGATGTGCCTCCCGAAATCACAATCAGCGCCAGGGAGCTGGCGGAGGAGTGGGAGTTTTCCGTGTCGGATAACGGCATTGGAATAGAGCCACAATTTTACGACAAAATATTTATCATCTTTCAGCGGCTTCACAACAAGAACGACTACGAAGGCACGGGTGTAGGCCTTGCCATTGTGAAAAAGACCATCGAAAATCTCGGCGGACGGGTATGGCTGGAATCGAAAGAGGGGAGTGGCGCCACATTCTTTTTTACCATTCCCAAAATACTCAACAAACAACCGACGGATGACGCCGAAAC
>CAYUJK010000468.1:0-3137 GCA_964444895.1 uncultured Roseivirgaceae bacterium | reverse complement strand
CCAAACCAGATTTTTCCCTTTGGCAACACACACTGACACACTGAATACAGAATACTGATTACCCGTCCCACGTTAGGGTTTCTTGCTCCTTATTCCTTGGTCCTTGCTCCTCCCTGCCTTTTGCTGTCCGCCCTCAGCCCTTTACTCCTTGCTATTTACCCGGAGTCGCGGTCTGACTATCGTCTTGACCGTTACTCCTAACTGCCTTCTGCCGCTTCGTTCCTTCCTTCTCTCCCAAGCCGGTCTGACTCCGCTTTGCTTCGTCTGACCTGGACTGCCACTGCCTCCTGCCGCTGCCTACTTCCGTACTCCCTGCCCTCAGCCCTCCTTCCCTATCAAATAATCCCAAAATCCATTTCTTTTTACCTATAATTGATATATTCGCGAAGAATAAATTAACAACCCTAATACTATTGTAAATGGAAAGCTTTTCTACCCTCGACATAATCATTTTTGTTGGTTATTGCCTCTTCATCGTTGCGATAGGACTCATCGTTTCAAGAGAAAAGAAAGGACACACAAAAGATTCAAAAGACTACTTCCTGGCGAGTAAATCCCTGCCCTGGTGGGCAGTAGGCGCCTCGCTCATCGCTTCCAATATTTCTGCCGAGCAGATGATCGGGATGTCCGGTTCAGGTTTTGCCATGGGGCTGGCCATTGCTTCTTATGAATGGATGGCGGCACTCACCCTTATCCTGGTAGGGCTCATATTTTTACCTATCTTTTTGAAAAAAGGTATTTACAGCATGCCCCAGTTCCTGGAGCAACGCTATGACGGGAGGGTAAGAACATTCATGGCCATTTTCTGGCTGCTACTCTATGTATTTGTCAACCTCACTTCAGTCATTTACCTGGGAGCACTCAGCATCGAAACCACCATGGGTATTCCCTTTACTTATGGGGTGATTGGCCTCACATCTTTTGCCATGCTCTATTCTATTTATGGCGGACTCAAAGCCGTAGCGTGGACCGACGTGATCCAGGTAGTATTCTTAATAGCCGGCGGCGTAGCCACCACCTACCTGGCGCTGCAGCTCGTGGGCGATGGCGACATGCTAAACGGCTTTTCGCTACTGAGAAAAGAAGCTCCCGAACATTTCCACATGATATTCAGCGAAGGACAAATGATGATACCAGATGGGAAGGGCGGGCAAATCGACGCCTACAGCCTGCTACCCGGCATCAGCGTGCTGGTAGGCGGCATGTGGATCGCCAACCTGAGCTACTGGGGATGCAACCAGTACATTACGCAGCGTGCCCTGGCCGCCAAATCTATCAATGAGGCACAAAAAGGGGTGGTCTTTGCCGGCTTCCTTAAATTGTTGATTCCTCTTATCGTAGTAATCCCTGGCATAGCCGCATTCATCATTATCCAGAACGAAGGCGGTATGGGCGCTTTTACTTCCGCTATGACAGACCCTGAAACAGGCATCGTGAAATCTGACCGCGCATATCCTGCGCTATTGCACCTGTTACCTACGGGACTCAAAGGGCTTGCCTTTGCCGCACTCGCCGCCGCGATCGTCTCGTCCCTGGCTTCTATGGCAAACAGTACTTCTACCATTTTCACCATGGACATCTACAAAAACTTTTTCAATAAAGAATCTTCAGAAAAGCAACTGGTAAAAATTGGCAGAATAGTAGCTTTCCTGGCATTTTTGATAGCAGCGCTAATCTCTCCCGCTTTGGGAGCACTGGATCAGGCATTTCAGTTCATCCAGGAATACACCGGCTTTGTATCGCCGGGCGTAGTGGCTATTTTCCTGGTAGGCATCTTTTGGAAGAGGGTGACGGCCAACGCCGCCCTTTGGGCCGCAATACTCACCTTTGTGCTTTCCACTGCCTTTAAGTTTCTGCTACCGGATATCCCGTTCATTAACAGGATGGGGCTCGTGTTTATCATTTTAGTGGTCTTTATGGTGATCATCAGTCTTGCATTTCCGAAAAAAGAGGCCACTGAAAACGCCATCGACCTGGATGCGAGCTTATTCAAAACCAGTTTTTCTTTTAAAATAGGATCACTTATTATTTGCGGCATTTTGGCTGCGTTGTACATTATTTTCTGGTAATATTATTATGCTACATCAAAACATCAGGGCAAAATTTGAAGATTTGTTTGGTGGCGATCCGTCGATGTTCCGATCGCCGGGAAGGGTAAACCTGATTGGCGAGCACACCGACTACAATAATGGGTTTGTGCTGCCAGCAGCTATAGACAAGGAAATTGCCGTAGCCATAGCAAAAAGCGGATCTACCTCTTGCAGGGTATATTCCCTTGACCTGGAGGAATTCATCGAGTTTGACGTTCACTCCATAGAAGTGTCGTCGAAAAGCTGGGCCAACTATTTCCTTGGGGTTATCGCCCAAATCAATAAAAAAGAGAAATCCATCGAGGGCTTCAATGCCGTATTCGGCGGTAACGTGCCCCGAGGCGCTGGACTTTCATCGTCAGCAGCCCTGGAATGCGTTTTTGCTTATGCCTTCAACGAAATTTTTAACCTCGGCTTTTCGCGCGAGGAAATGGTAAAAATGGCCCAACTCGCTGAGCATGAGTATGCAGGGGTAAAATGCGGCATCATGGACCAGTTCGCCAGCATGTTTGGCAAGAAAGCCCACGTATTCCGGCTGGACTGTCGGTCGCTGGAATACGAGCATTTTCCGTTCAAACTCGTGGATTATGACGTCATTCTCTGCAATACCCGGGTTGAGCACTCGCTGGCCTCTTCGGAATATAACACCCGGCGGCAGGAATGTGAGGCGGGTGTGGCAGCGCTGCAAAAGCACTTCCCGGAAATAGGCTCACTAAGAGACGCCACCAACGACCAATTGAGCAAAATCCGACAGGAAGTTGATCCCATTGTTTATCAAAGGTGCTCCTACGTGGTAGGAGAGATCGCGCGCGTCATTGACAGCTGCGAAAAACTGAAAAAGGGAGATCTCAAGGGATTTGGCAAGAATATGTATGAGACCCATGAAGGCCTAAGCCGCGACTACGCTGTGAGCTGTGATGAGCTGGACTACCTGGTAGAAAAAGCCAAAACTACCGGATGGGTCATCGGCGCCCGGATGATGGGAGGCGGGTTCGGCGGCTGTACCATCAACCTCGTGCAAAAATCTCAGCAGCAAGCCTTCATTGA
>CAYUJK010000467.1:0-3142 GCA_964444895.1 uncultured Roseivirgaceae bacterium | reverse complement strand
CCGGGACATACATCCTTAGGGTAAAAGCAACCAATCACAATGGCTTCTGGCACGAGCGCCCGGATGCATTGCTCATGGAGATCAGACCTGCCTGGTGGCAAACCCTGCTTTTTAAACTATTGGCGGTGGTCTTTGGTGTTGGCGTCATTTACTTGCTGTACAGGCTCAGAGTCCGCTTTATGATCAGGCAGCAGGAAGCCCTGGAGAAAAAAGTGAGGCTGCGAACCCGCGAGTTGAAGGAGAAAAACCTGGAGCTGGCGGAAATGAATGACGAAATACAAGCGCAGAATGAAGAGCTTAGTTCACAAAATGACCAGATTTTCTTTCAGCGCGGTAAGCTGGAAAAAGCGCAGGAAAAGCTTAGACAAATCAATGAAAAATTAGAAAAAACGGTAGAGCATCGCACGCGAAAGCTGCGTTCTACCATACGGCAGCTCGACAAGACCGTGCTGGAACTCGACCGGTTCGTGTACAGCGCCTCGCACGACCTGAGCGCCCCGCTGAAATCGATCCGCGGCCTGATTCAAATCGCCAGGGTAAACAACGACCCCGAAAACATTGCCGAGTGCCTGAGCTACATCGAAAACAGCGCTGCAAGGCTGGAAGCGGTGATCCAAAGCCTGGTAGAATACTCTCGCAATACACACTACGAAATCAATCTCGTGTCCATTTCCATTTACGACCTCGCCAATGAAGTGGTGAAGGAGCTTCAATTTATTCCCGAAGCGGCTAAGGTGACCATCGAAAACCGTATAGATCCCAATCTTAGGGTGCTGAGTGATAGTCCCAGGCTGAAAATGATTTTGCATAACCTCATCGGCAATGGCATCAAGTACGCTGACCTGGAAAAGCCGTCGCCATTCGTGCGCATTGAATGCCTGGCAAATAAAGAGACCTGGAAGCTGATGATCTCTGACAATGGAATCGGCATCGATAAAGTGTATTTGAAAAAAGTTTTTGACATGTACTTCAGGGCTTCTGAAAAGTCGCATGGGTCCGGTTTGGGGCTGTTTATCGCCAAAGAGGCTGTGTCTAAGCTAAATGGCAGTATTTCAGTGGAGTCGCAGAAGGACGAGGGGACTATTTTCGTGGTAGAGATCCCCAATGACCTGGGCAAGCCAGGCGCCGCAGACAACGCCCACCAGCAAAAACGGGAAACATAAAAGTCGTTGACTCGTTTACCCAAATTGTTTCTGTTAGAACGATCCCCTACTTTATGAGTAAAAATGCTACCCTGGGCCATGTGTTCAAAACCATCGTGTGGCCGCGACGAAAACTATTGTTACTGGGCCTTTTCCTGATTATTATCAACCGCCTGTCTGGACTTATTCTTCCCGGCGCCAGCAAGTACCTGGTAGATGATGTCATTGCCAATGAAAACCTGGAACTGCTCAAGTGGCTGCTGGCGGCTGTAATTGGGGCGCTGCTCGTGCAGTCCGTCACATCTTTTTTGCTCACCAAACTGCTGAGTGTAGAGGCCCAGCACCTGATAGCCCAGTTGCGTTCCAGGCTTCAGCAGAAAATCATACGCCTGCCCGTGCGGTTTTTTGACAATGCCAAATCTGGCGAGCTGGTGTCGCGCATCATGACCGACGTGGAAGGCGTGAGAAACCTGGTAGGCACGGGTCTGGTACAGCTTTTTGGTGGTGTGCTCACCTCGGTGATAGCACTGGTGCTCCTGATCAACATAAGCCCCATGATGACACTCCTGGTACTGGCGCCGGTGCTGGTATTCGGCGTCATATCCATGAAAGCCTTTGCCTACATACGTCCTATTTTTCGAAGACGCGGGGAAATTAATGCCGAGGTTACGGGTCGCCTTACCGAGTCGCTGGGAGGTATTCGCGTGGTAAAGGGCTTCAATGCGGAAGAGCAGGAAATCAAAACCTTTTCTGAGGGTGTGTTGCGCCTTTTTGACAACGTAAGGCAGAGTCTTACCACCACCAGCCTCGTTACCAGCTCCGCTACGCTTCTGCTGGGCCTGGCCAGTGCCGGTATCATGGGTCTGGGCGGTTATATGATTATCCAGGGGAACATGACCATCGGTGATTTTCTGGCCTTTACGCTTTACCTGGGCTTTATGATTGCCCCGATTATCCAGATGAGCAATATTGGTACACAGATCACAGAGGCCTTTGCCGGGTTGGACAGGATGGAGGAGATCATGGCGATGGAAACCGAGGACGAGCAGGATGAACACCGGCAGCCTATTTCTCACATTAAGGGCGATATCGTGTTCGAAAATGTTCGCTTTGCCTATGATCTGGGGAAAGAAGTTCTTCACGGTGTGAGCTTTGAAGCGCCGGCAGGTTCCGTTACGGCTTTGGTAGGCAGCTCCGGGTCCGGCAAGACGACCATTGCCGGGCTGGTAGCATCTTTTTTGCACCCCACGGAAGGCGCAGTTTATGTGGACGGAAAAGATCTTTCGGGTATTACCCTTGACAGCTACCGCAAAAACCTCGGCGTGGTGCTGCAGGACGACTTCTTGTTTGAGGGAACGATACGGGACAATATCCTTTTTCCCCGTCCGGATGCTACGGAAAACCTCCTGCTCGATGCCGTGAAGGCGGCGCACGTCAGCGAATTTTCGGACCGCTTTGAAGATGGGCTCGACACGGTGATAGGAGAGAGGGGAGTAAAGCTCAGCGGCGGACAGCGGCAGCGCATAGCCATAGCGCGGGCCATACTGGCTGACCCCAAAATATTGATCCTCGATGAGGCTACCTCCAACCTCGACAATGAAAGCGAGGCGTTTATCCAGGAAAGCCTGGGCCGGCTGCTGCGGGGCCGGACAACTTTTGTGATTGCGCACCGGCTGAGCACGATCAAAAAAGCCGATCAGATATTGGTGGTGGAGAACGGTCTCATTGCTGAGCGGGGTACCCACGATGAACTGATGGCGCGGAAGGGCAGGTACTTCGACTTGTACACCTATCAGGCAAGGATATAAATTTTCATATTCATTTGGATATTGGGTAAGCGAATCATACTTTTGCACTCGCTTTTCCAAAGGATAAGCAAAAAACAGTTCGGGATGTAGCGCAGTCCGGCTTGCCTGACGAAGCGAGTTTCGAACATAGTGAATTTTATAACAACGGGATGTAGCGCAGTCCGGTAGCGCACCTGGTTTGGGACCAGGGGG
>CAYUJK010000466.1:0-3143 GCA_964444895.1 uncultured Roseivirgaceae bacterium | reverse complement strand
CAGACTACGTGATCAATACGGTTACTAACCGGGAGCATGCCCTGCAACTGGTGAAAACGCTGCGCAAGAACGAATTTAAAGGAAGGATCATTCTCACTTCGCTCAACGCCAAAGACTACCACATACTCAAGGAGCATCACTCCGATGAAATCCTGATGCCCTACAACATGGCGGCGGAAAACATCTATCAATACCTGGAAAAAGGAGAATAAAATAGCAGGTGTTAGCCTTTGCCTTCCTGTGAAAGAATGTAATCCCGAAGGATGTTGGAGTGGCCGCTTTTCATCATTTTCAGGGAACCTTCGGGCAGATGGCGAAGCAGCGGCGCCACGGTTTTTGGGGTAATGATCCTGTCGTATTTTCCGATGATCACCTTTGTGCTGATTTCATGAGCCTGTAAAACGGCAGCTATTTCCTTGGGTGGCACGAAAAATTCTCTCAGGTAGGCCCAACTGTGGTACACACGCGAACGCTTCTCGGGTGTATCCATCTCGTGCATCACGAATTTTCGCACCCGGCCGTCCACGAGGTTCAGCTTGTCAAGCAGCAGCGCACTTTTAAAAAAAGGCTGCGGATGGTTGATGATGGCTTTGAACAAAAACCGGGTAAAAGTGGAATTGGTAGCGGTGGTGTACCAGAAATTTTTGCCGATGCCATCAGGAGCTACCAGGGTGAGTTTGTCGATCTGATGACCGAAAGCTGGCAAAATACTCAGGGCGTACTTACCACCCATACTGAAACCGGCGACATCGAATCGACCGGGAGAAGCCTGGCGAAGAAACTCTTCAAAAATCGTGTGGAAATGTTTGTGCTGCAGCGGACGTCCGGAAGGAGGGCTGCCGCTTTTGCCGTGGTAGAAAAGATCGAAAGCGTATACGGTGAGGTCGCTGCGGTGTGCTGCGAGATTTTTAAATACTTCACCCGTTTGCCCGTAGCCGTGAAAGGCGATCAACTTTTTTTTGCCTTTTCCAAAAACCCTCACAAACAAATAATCGTCTTTATCCCGACTGTTCGTGCTAATAAGCAAACCTTCTTGACCCATGAACCTATATTTTCAGTGCCGCTGGCCCCGTATCCCGACCCATCAAAACAATTTTTTAAATTTTTCTGCAATCTGCAAAACCTTTTTGATCAGATAAAGTTAAAAACGCTTGGAAACTTTGAACATAAAAAAAGTTTCCTCAGTTTTGCCGCATGGAAAATAAAGCATCCGAAGTAAAGGAAGAAATCATCAACAGATCGATAGCGCTGTTTATGAGATACGGTATCAAAAGTGTGACGATGGACGATATAGCCCGGGAGCTGGGCATTTCCAAGAAGACGATTTACCAGCATTTTTCTGACAAGGACGAGATCATCAACATCGCTACCAAGCGGCATATAGACCTGGAATGCGAAAAGATGCTAACGATAAGCCAGGAAGCCAAAAACGCCGTGGAGCATCTGCACCTGATATCGCTGCGAATGCGCGAGACCTTCAAAAACATGAATAGCGCCGTGCTGTACGACTTGAAAAAATACCACAAGGCGGCCTGGAGTATTTTCCTGGATTTTAAAACCAACCTGATCTTCAACGAGGTGGTGAGCACGCTGAATAAGGGGGTAGAAGAAGGCTACTTTCGCCCGGAAATCGACGCAAAAATTCTGGCTACGCTGCGTGTGGCCGAAATACAGATGTCATTTGACCAGGACTTCTTTTCGCACCAGGAGTATTCGCTGATGGAAATACAGAGCCATCTCCTGGACCACTTTATCCACGGAATATTGACACCAAAAGGACTTGAATTATTTAATACCTATAAAAATCAACTTATCCATGAGGAATAGAAAATTTATACTTGTACTATCTCTGCTGCTCTACTCCATGGCGGCGGTAAGGGCCCAGGACACCGGCCCAAAAATGATGAACCTGGAGGAGTGTCTGGAGTATGCTTATGAGCATAATGAAACGTATCTGATAGCAGGCTTGGAGAGAAAGAAGCAGGATGCGTACGTTGGCGAAGTGTTGGCAGAGGGATTGCCACAAATAAACGGTACGGTGGATTTCAGAAAAAACCTGATCATCAGAAGGGCGTTTATCCCCTCAGATTTTAGTGATCCTAATAGTGAGATGATTGCCATTCCATTTGGGCCGAACTACGAAGGTTTGATGGGCTTGGATGCATCACAACTTATTTTTGACGGGTCATATTTCGTCGGATTAAAGGCAGCCCGGACGCTCAAAGAGTTGACTGCGAAGGATCATATTAAATCAAAAATAGACGTAACGGAAGCTGTGTCTAAAGCTTACTATTCTGTATTGGTAGCTGAAGAAGGATACAGACTTACAAAGTCAAATCATGATCGTTTGGATAGCTTGCTTCGAGAGACCAAAATCATGCATGAGAATGGGTTTGTCGAGAAAATAGACCTCAACCGAGCGCAAGTGGAATTTAATAATATTAATGCGCAGTTAACTAATCAAGAGAGGTTGGTGAACTACAGTAAGCAATTGCTCAAATTTCAGATGGGAATTCCTTTAGACACGGAATTAGAAATCGCAGACAAAGTTGAAGATCTTGAAATCATTTCGTCAGAAAATATCGAGATACAAGGCGACTACCGGAGGAGGATAGAATATGAACAGCTTACAATTAATAAGGAGTTAGGTCTTCTTGATTTGAGAAACAATACTGTACAATACTTGCCGAAATTGAGTTTGGTTGGTGCTTTAGGTATGAATGCAGGTACCCAGAATACTGGAGATTTGTTTGATATCGGTGGTAGATTTTGGTTTGAGTATAGTTATGTGGGATTGACAATGACATTGCCAATTTTTGACGGATTGCGGAAAAGCTACAAAATCCAACAAAACAGGATCAATTTAACTCAAATTGACTATCAAATTGCGCAATTAAAAAAACAAATTAATGTAGAAACCGAGGACGCGAGGAATAGTCTTTTGAACAACCTCAATAATCTGAAAGTCCAGGAGGAGAATATGGATTTGGCATTAGAGGTATACAATGTCTCCAAAACAAAATACCAGGAAGGTGTTGGTTCCAGCACAGAGTTAATGGATGCTGATAACGCTTATAAGCAGGCACAATCAAATTATTACAATGCTTTATTAGAGGCTCTGTTGGCAAAAGTAGATTACGACA
>CAYUJK010000465.1:1783-3149 GCA_964444895.1 uncultured Roseivirgaceae bacterium | reverse complement strand
GTCGGCAATCAACTTGTTCAGGCCCGGCCGGGGCAGCGTATCGGTAATCACCTGGTCTACATACACGCCAACCTCCATATTCAAGCCGGGATTCTTCTGCATTAACGCTGTTAACCTTCTGAACTCTGTTGAGGCATGTTCTTTTATTGTATTATAATCGTCGAAATCAATAGTTTGAATGTCAATTTTTGTTCCTTTTCGGAGCGGCATCAAAGGAATCTCTAGTTGTTCCCATTTTGGGTTTTGCATTTCGGTAAGGTCGAAATGCTCGGCATAATAGGTGTGATCGGCATTCAGGGGAAATACAGAAAAGTCATACGTTTTCCCCTCGGCTAAGGAAATAAAAAAATTTCCATCCTTTTCGTCAGGTTTTACCGATGTTACCAGCGTGCCTGTCTTGGCGTCATAAGCCTGAATGGATAGGTCCGTGGGAACCTGGTCGGTGTCTGTGTAATAGGCCTTTCCGGTTACGAGCATTACTTTCTTGGGGCGAAATTCCCGGGGCAGCAAGGCCATGAAGATGTTGTGCTGGTCTTTGTACACATCGGTGTAGTAAATAATATCTCCACGGGCCGGCACGCTTACAAACTCATCGTTGCGGGGAGAGTTGATAAAACGCAGGGGTACGGGCTCTGTCCATTTGCCATTAACATTGCGGGTCATGTACAGGTCCAGCTTGCCCTTCCCTCCGGGTCGTTCAGATGAGTAAATCAGCGTTTCATTATCAATCAAAATCCTGGGACTGGTGGAATTATAGGCATTTACATGCGCCGGTAGTTCTTCGGGTTCGCCCCAGCGATTGGACGATACCTTCCTCGAAACATATATTTTACATCCGTCTTTATTATTGGCGTCCATCGTTTGGCACCGCATAAAATACAGCGACCGGCCGTCGGGAGAGAGGCAGGGATTACCATCGTTTTCAGGGGAGTTTAACGGCTTGCCGGGGTTTACAGGTGTCGACCACGCATTTCCGCGTCGCTCCGAAACCCAGATATCGTATTTGCCGATGCCATTGGCCCGATGGGAGGAAAAATACAGGAACCGGCCATCATAGCTAACACAGTAGCTTCCGAAATGGTCGTTGTGGTGTTTGGTCAGGTTTTCGACGTACTTAGCCTCTTCCCAAAAGTCAGGGCCGGTTTTCTCTGAGTATTTAAGCTCGAACCTGCCGGTGTTGGAATAGTCAGAATAGAAAAGCATAAACCGGTCGTCGGCGGTCACGGAAGGGAAGATGTGGGATTTCAGCGGCACGTTGATATTCCGCATCAGCCGTCGTTTTTCCACGTCCTGGCTTTGCGCCGGTAGCTGGCAAAAAAATAGCGTGGAAGTAAAGGCTATAAAAAGGACAGAAGCTTTCATTTAC
>CAYUJK010000465.1:0-1683 GCA_964444895.1 uncultured Roseivirgaceae bacterium | reverse complement strand
CCAAGTCGTTGCAATCAGAAGCTATCAGGATTAACCAGGTGGGTTATTATCCCTCGGGTCCAAAGGTAGCCATCGTGATCAATGGTAATGAAGGGGAGTTTTTTGTGGTGAAAAGCGACGGAGACGAAAAGGTTTTTACCGGGAAATTGGGAGCGCCGGTCAAGTCGCCTTTTTCTGAAAAGCATGGACGAACAGCCGATTTTTCTGCTTTGGAAGAAACAGGCAGATACAAACTTTTAGTACCAGGGGTTGGCTATTCGCATGTGTTTGAAATCAAGGAAAACGTGCATAAAGATGCGGCCGATGCCGCCTTGAAAAGCTACTATTTTCAACGCGCTTCCTTTGAACTAACCGAAGAATATGCCGGGAAATGGCAGCGGCCCCTGGGCCACCCTGACGACAAAGCTTATATCCATGCTTCAGCCGCATCAGCTTCCCGACCGGAAGGAACAGAGTTGGGTTCTGCCAGAGGATGGTACGATGCTGGCGACTACAACAAATACATCGTGAATTCGGGAATCACAATGGGTACTATGCTCTCTTTGTATGAGGATTTTCCCGAATATTTTGCACAGAACAAAGACATCCATATCCCCGAAAGCGGCGACGAGGCGCCGGACCTACTTGATGAAATAGCCTGGAACCTTCGGTGGATGCTTACCATGCAAGACCCCGAAGACGGCGGCGTGTATCACAAGCTGACAACAGCAAATTTTGAAGGCATGGTGATGCCTCAGAATGCCACCAACAAAAGGTATTTTGTTCAGAAAGGAACGGCCGCATCACTCGATTTTGCGGCGGTGATGGCCCAGGCCTCAAGAGTGTATGGAAAATATGAAGAACAGTTTCCCGGTCTGGCAGATTCCTGTATTTCAATGGCAGAGAAGGCCTGGCAATGGGCAAAACAAAACCCGGCTATGCCGTACGATCAGCGAAAGATCAACGAAACCTATACGCCTAAAATTACCACCGGCGGCTATGGCGATAGTCGTTTTGATGACGAGTTTACCTGGGCTGCCGCTGAGCTGCTGATTTCCACTGGAAATGCTGCCTACGCTGAGGAAATAATGGTGTTGCCCGCAGACAGTATGGAGGTACCTTCATGGCCGCAAGTAAGGCTGTTGGGATATTATTCACTGATGTCTCATCAAGAAAAAGTAGCTGAGTTACTGGGAGATAAACTGGATAACATAAAGTCAGAATTCAGGTTGTTTATCGATAACCTGATTTTGGGTGCGGATGACCATATCTACCAAACGGTGATGGGAAAACAACGAGGAGATTTTGTATGGGGAAGCAACGCGGTGGCGGCCAACCAGGGAGTGGCGCTGATAAAGGCGTATAAAATTTTTGGTGAGCGCAAATACCTTGCATACGCGCTGGGCAATCTCGATTATATTTTGGGTAGAAACGGTACAGGATATTCGTTCCTGACAGGTTATGGTGCAAAAACACCGATGTTTATCCACCACCGTCCTTCTGAAGCTGACGAAATAGACGAACCTGTGCCAGGCCTGCTTGCCGGCGGACCTAACCCGGGCCAACAGGACAAATGCAACTATCCTTCCGATCTACCGGATGAATCATTTACCGACGAGGCTTGTTCCTACGCTTCCAATGAAATCGCCATCAACTGGAATGCGCCATTGGTGTATTTGATGTACGCGCTGGAGAGCTTGCAGG
>CAYUJK010000464.1:0-3151 GCA_964444895.1 uncultured Roseivirgaceae bacterium | reverse complement strand
TAAGTACCTGAATGTGTGTAATCAAGCAAGTTTTTCCTGCTAATCTTCTTTTGACAGGTTTTGAACAAACCGGTCCAGGCAGTCTTTTATTCCCAGGTAAAGATCGTAGTCGTTGGCGTTCACTATCCAGTTAAGATCGATGTGGCAATGCTCGATCAGCGCTTCGTATTGCTCGTCGCTTAGCTGCCGGTCAGCCGCCTTCATGATCTCATCCAGCCTGCCAAAAGCGTCATTTTTTAAGCTGTTTTGCTTTTCCTGTTCTTTTTTCAGGTAGTAGACTTCCTTTTCTTCTTTGTATTTTTTGCTGAACATCCGGTAGATGGCGTCTACCGGGCTTTGCAGCGATTGCAGGGCGCCGGTTTCGTGTTTGTTGTACGAGGGGTCGATGTACCGGCTTATGCCTTCAATGTGTACGGGCTTTCTCTCAGGCTTGATCATCCATGAATCAGAGTAGTGGTCCATCATAATGTCTACCGTGTCGAGCAGGTAGACCCGCGGCTTGAGTGATACCACCATTCCGGATTTTTGCAGGGTGCTCTTTACGATAATCTTTTTGGTCTCGTAGCCAATTCTCGAAAACGCGAGGGTGTCTCGCTCTCGGGTTTCTATTCTGAAAAAGCCCTTACCATCCGTAATGGTGCCGTGGCGCTCCGATGTGTAGACGTGTACTCCGCGCAAGTCGCCGAGCGATTCGCCGTCGATCACAAATCCCCGGAGAATGATTGAGTCCGGCTCATTCTGCGCCACAGAAGCAGAATAGTACCCCAAAAGCAGGAAGACATAAAAGAAGAGGGTTTTCAATTTTGAGATATTGATAAGTGCTCTAAGAAAGTCAAAATTAAAAGGAGATCAGAGAAAGGCTATGATAAGTTGCCAAAAAGGAAGTTAAAAGAGGTTAAAGCGTCCGGAAGATGGTTGTTTTAAGCAGATGTTACATCGTATGTAATAAATCTGCAGTATTTTCAATTAATGTAATCCGGCATTTACATTAATTGTACAGATTGTATATACGATTGTATTTTTTTAGTTCACACAAAATGATTTGCCATGAACGAGGGGAGTAAAGGGCGGAATTTTTTAAAAGTGCCCCATTTTTGGAAATGTCAAACTTTTTTGATAAAAGTACTCCGAAGTTGCTTATGGGCTTGCATAGTGTTTTTCATTACGCTGCACAGCGTCTGGGCTCAGCAACAAGTGATGTATACCCAGTACATGTTTAATGGAATTGTGTTAAATCCCGCGTACGCGGGGAGCCATGAGTCCATGAGTCTTACAGCCATCGCCCGGAAACAATGGGCAGGAATGGATGGAGCTCCAGGTACAGAAACCTTCACTGCCCACACCCCGCTCAAGAACGACCGTGTAGGTCTGGGTTTGATTTTCAGCCATGACCATATCGGAGTCACTCACCAGTACAATGTTAATATAGCCTATTCGTATTCGATTCCTGTGGCTGGTGGCAAGCTGGCTTTTGGTCTCCAGGGAGGGTTTTCCAACTACAACAATGCATTTGCCGACCTCTACGTAGGCACCCAGGGCGATATAGACCCTAACTTTGCCAGCAACGTCAATGTGTATTCTCCTACAATAGGGTCGGGGCTTTATTTCTACACCAACAAACTATATCTGGGATTTTCGTCGCCCCAGCTGATCACTTACCAGTCGCATTTGGGCGAGATAGCCTATACGCGGCAGGCAAGACACTATTTTCTTACAGGGGGGTATGTGTTTGACATAACACCGTCGCTGAAATACAAGCCTGGATTTCTGTTGAAAATGGTAGAGGGCGCTCCGGCTCAATTCGATATTAATTCTCATTTCCTTTTCAGAGAAGTGCTTTGGGCAGGACTGTCCTACAGGTCCATGGAGTCGATGAGTGCCTTGTTGCAGGTGCAACTTACAGACCAGTTGCGGTTTGGGTATTCCTATGATTTTCCCGTGGGAAGAACGTTGAGCCGTGTCAATAGCGGATCGCATGAGTTGATGCTTAATTACAGCTTTACCTTCTACAAATCGGGGTATGCTTCTCCCCGGTATTTTTAGCGTAAATTGAAATGGCGAATTAGGTTATGCACACACACAGAATCATTTTTTCAGATACGATATCGCTTTTTTTCAGCTTGCTGTTTGGTAAGGGAAGTAGGGTGATGGCTGCTGCAGGCTTGCTCCTGGCATTCCCGGCAAAGGCCGATTGGGTACCGGGGTATAGCTACAAAACGAAGCTTGTCATTGAAAGTGCCCAGGTGTGTGGCTCCTCTCCCCATTCAAACTTTCCGCTGTTGATCCGGCTGAGTGGGGATTACCTGAAAACGGCCCCTGACGGACAGGTGGAAAGCGCCGATGGCTATGATATTATCTTTACAGCAAGTGACGGCACGACTGTGCTGGACCATCAAGTAGACTATTACGATGGTGTGGCCGGCGAATACGGCGCCTGGGTGAAAATACCTTCTCTTTCACCCACAGTGGATACGGAAATTTACATTTACTATGGAAATGCGGCAGCTTTGAGCGATCCCTCGACAACGGATACCTGGGATGCTCACTTCCGTACAGTCTACCACTTTCAGGACGATGACTTTAGCGATGCTACGGCCAATAACGTCAATAGTACCAATATAGGGACCACTCCTGTCCCTGGCTACGTGGGAGAAGGCAGGAGCTTTAACGGCATCGACCAATACATCCAAACCAACAGCAGTGAACTGGCTACTGCTGATAATTTTACCATTTCAGCCTGGGTCAAAACCAACACAACGAGCCCTGCACACATCATTTGGCAGGGAGAATCGGGTATAAACGGATGGGGCACGGGCCCTTCTGGCGGCGAACAGGAGATGCATTTGTCAATGGGCACCTGCTGCCCCTCAGGCGTGGCAGAACCCGACTATGTTTCTTTTTTTCTGGGAGACAGGGAAGAGCAATTGAGTACGGATGGACTGATGATTGATGCCGCATTTACGAACACCACAGATTGGATCCACCTGGCCGCGACGGTTGTTAATTTAAGTACAGCGCCGGTAACCGAGTTGTTTGTGAATGGTGTATCGGCGGGTACGAATACCGGTGTTGTGGGTGCTGTTACCGATCGCAGTCAGTGGGACACTAATTTGCGGATTGGCAGGCCCGGAGCAAATGAACGGTATTTTAA
>CAYUJK010000463.1:0-3176 GCA_964444895.1 uncultured Roseivirgaceae bacterium | reverse complement strand
ACATTTAATCATCGGGTTTTTGACAAACCACGAAAATGTTCGGACAGAAGTGAAACAGTTGTAATCATATTTACAGAAAACTGGTTTTTTATAAAAAGTTGTAAATATCCTCACAGTTCAAAATGGAAAATTTCCAAATACTCTCGAAACTCATTCTCCAGAATTTTCTTATGAAGATGGATTAATTCCTTTTACTATACGAATTACAAGCTATTCCGATTATAATACTCCCACCCAAAATAATTTACCCCATTCTGTCAGGTTCCTGCCCTCTCCCCGACTATTCTGGTAAATCGTGTTTTATTAACTTTTTTAGGTGATCTTGTAGGAGGCACAACGGGAATTATGAATCCAATCAAATTGCTTTCCTGGAAAAATGAAAAGTTTATGCGCAAGAACACATCACATAACGGATACGCGATACCACTTGCCTGGCCGCAAACATTGTGCAAGCAACCGGGGGTCTGGTATGATGCTGTACTTTACTACCTTGGCTTAAATGTACGAGGCTATTACAAGGTGGGTCATGCAGCGGTAGTGCTTGTAGATGACGAAACCGGTACCTGCCGGTACTTCGACTTTGGCCGCTATCATGCACCTCACGGACATGGCAGGGTGCGGAGCGCCAAAACGGACCATGATCTGCACATACGAACACGGGCAACGTTGGACAGTAGCCGCAAGACCATTTCAAATACAGAAGAAATTTTAGCCGAGCTATATGCTAATCCCTCCACCCATGGCGATGGCGCTATTTACGGATCGCTAATCAGGGTCAACGTAAACGCGGCGGCGGATTATGCCCGGCAGTTGCAAAGGAAAACCTTTCTCCGTTATGGTCCCTTTCTGCCTGGGGGCACCAATTGCTCACGATTCGTCAATGACGTCATTAAGGCCGGAAATCCCACTATCTCTTGCTATATGATGCTTCAGTTCCCGCTTACTCTTAGCCCCACGCCAATATGGAATGTAAGAGCGGGAGGTAAAATGTATTGTGTTCAACAGCCGGAAGAATATTCCCGAAATTCATTAATTGCTACAAAAATCCCGATGCCCTCATGATCCGCTTACCTAAAATATTACCATCGCCACGAAGGCCTGGCCGGCTACCCGAAAGCGTTAAATGGCTCGCCGGTGAAGGAGCGGGTTCGTGGTTTGTTGTTGAGAAAGACAAAAACAGTCATTGTTATATAGTTTCACGGTTTTCACCGGAGGGAGTAAAGGAGTGTGAGAGTCTCTTCAAAACCCACAATGAATTTGATTTGAAGAAGCCTTTCGAATTGACCTATCCCTCACATTGTGCAGAAGTCAATGTGATACAGGGTAAGCATTTTATAAGGTTGGTAAATGTACTTGAACAGGAATAAACATGTTGCAGGTGTTCCAAAAAGGTAAAATTAACGCCGAATTTCACCTCTCCGATGGGGACGGAATGAAAGAATTGCTTTCGCGCAAAGGGGCATCTGCCCTTCCTTTTGGTGGTCGCTATTGGTGCAGGTAATAACGGAATTTGTAATAATCTTGCTCATATCGTCCTGTTCTCTTCAACCTTTTAATATCCATTTCCACGCCGGCAGGACTTTGATCTCCATTTCGGCTTCCCTGATAACTTCTTCATGGTCCATTGTGATAATTAGTAATTCCTGTGCCTGTATATTTTGGCCGGCCTGTACCAAGGCCTTAATTTCCCGTTCGCGGGTCTCTATTGGTGATAAGTGGTAAGCTACCTGGATTAGTTTTTTTCCCGGGATGTAAAAATCAATTTCAAAGCGGTCTCTCAGATAATATACATTTCCAGGATAATGCCTGCACAAATGATTGAAAACCAGTGTTTCTAACAAAATTGATTCGGGGTTATGAAGAAACAAACCCAACAGACCATGATCCCTGAAATAATATTTCTTTTTTGTTTCTCTTTCGGTGATTTTTTTATGGAAGTTTTGGGTGCTTCTTATTAAAAATGAGTCTTCAAGGTAATTCACATAGTCGATAAGCGTCGTTGTACCTACTTTTATTCCTGTAGATTGGATGATGTTTTTTATTCGGTTAAACGATACTTCATCCATAGTGCTTTCCGCCAGTTTCTTTATCATAAGGTTCAGTGCAAACTTGTTCCGGATCTGGTATCGTGAAATGATATCGCCTAAAAAGACTTTTTGGAATACCATATTTAAGTATTCTCGTTTGTCCTGGTATTTCAATAGTTCGGGAAATCCGCCATGATAAAACCAGTCCTCAAAAAGTCGCTTTAATTCAAAACGCTGATCCGTAAATTCAAATTGATCATTGAGCGAGACCTGGTTAAAATAAATAAATTCCGAAAACGATAAGGTGTCCATTTCTTTTACCAAGAATCTTCCCCCCAATGTAGAGGCCATTTCCCGGCTAAGCATTGTGGCATTGCTTCCGGTAACGTATAGACTGAACTGGGCATCGGCCAGGCGACGCACGTATTTTTCCCAACCGTCAACGTTTTGTATTTCATCAAAAAATAAAATCGGCGACTGGTTGTAGAGCTCTTTGTAGCTTTCTATGATCAATTCAAAGTCTGTTACTTCAAATTCAAGTAATCTTTCGTCTTCAAAGTTGATATATAAAAATGCATTTTTGTTTCCTCTGTCAGAAATTAGTTTTTGAATCTGGCGATAGAGGAAAAATGTTTTTCCAGCCCTACGTTGACCGGTTATAATATAATTCGCGTTTTCATCTAAAGTCAGTTCCCGGTCATAGATTTTTAAACCGGGAATGCGTTCCTGGTTTTCTACGATTATACGTTTCAGGACATCTTTATTCATTTTGTCTTGTATATAAGACAAATATACATCTTTTTATCTTTTATACAAGACAAAATCCCTCAAGTCGTCGGAGGACTAAAACCTATACGGTTTCCAAAAGCCTTATAGGTTTGGACCGTAATAGAGTCAACATAACGCTGGTTCCGTTTGTGTCTGTCTCAAACCAAACTCACCATCCTCTATACCCCGGGATATCTGCGTCATTCATTCGCAAATAAACAATGGCTTGGGCGCGATGGTGGGTCACATGATTTCGCATGAGGTAGAAAATGTTTTCTTTTGTCATCGTTTCCCCCCGGAATTCGATCTGTTCATGAAGGGTGTTATCATCTATTTTCCGGATGAGCCGGGCTACGTGGTCAAAAGCCCGGTGGAGGAGGG
>CAYUJK010000462.1:0-3178 GCA_964444895.1 uncultured Roseivirgaceae bacterium | reverse complement strand
CGCAGCGATACAGCCATGACAATACCCTTGGTGGTATAGAGAATGTGCGTTTTGTGGCGCTCCGGAATGGCGGCATCATTGAATTTTCGTGGAACATCCAAAGCACCCGGGAAATCACCACCGTAGAAGTGATGCGCGGACAATTTAATGATAAGGACGAAATACAATGGGAATCACTGCGAAGGTTTGATAGCTCAGAATCTACTTACGTGGACTACGACCCCAACTCCGGGAAGATGTTTTACAAGCTGGTGCTTATTGGTAAGGACGGAAATGCCAGGGAATACGAACCCAAATACCTGGTAAAAGGGAAGTCCTAAGGCCCCTATGCTACGTGAAGCTTCAATTTTTTCCGTATCTCCTCTACCGTCTTTTTGAACGAAGCGTCTGTGTCACAAAAGTCACTCACAGCCTGCACGGCATGAATCACGGTGCTGTGGTCTCGGCCACCGAAGTGGTCGCCGATGGTTTTTAATGACAGGTTAGTGTAATCTTTCGAAAAATACATCGCTATTTGCCGCGCCAGCACAATTTCCTTTTTTCGGGTTTTGTCTTTGAGCTGGTCTATCGGGATTTTGAAGTATTCGGAGACGGTCTTCTGTATGTAGTCAATACCCACTTCCGAATCGATATCATGCACAATATTTTTCAGGGTTTCCCTAGCAAGCTCAAGGTCAATTTCTTTTTTGATGAGCGAAGCGTTAGCAATCAACGAAATAAGTACGCCTTCCAGGTCGCGCACATTTGTATCAATGCTGTAGGCCAGGTATTCCACTACATTGTCGGGAATAATAATGCCGTCGGACTGCATTTTTCGCTGTATGATAGCAAAGCGCGTTTCGTAGTCAGGCTGCTGAAGGTCGGCAGTAAGTCCCCATTTGAAGCGCGAAACCAGTCTCTCCATCAAGCCGGAAAGATCGCGCGGTGGGCGGTCGCTGGTCATGATGATCTGCTTGCCGCTTTGGTGCAGGTGGTTAAACACGTGAAAAAAGATCTCCTGTGTTTTTTCTTTGTTTTCAAAAAACTGAACATCATCGAGAATCAGCACATCTACCTGGAGGTAGAAATTGGAAAACTCTTGGATGTTGTTGGCCTTGATGGCCTCAAAAAACTGGTTGGTAAATTTTTCTGATGACACATACAGAACAAACTTATCAGCCAGGTTCTTTTTGATCTCATTGCCTATGGCTTGCACCAGGTGCGTTTTGCCAAGCCCCACGCCGCCGTAAAGCATAAGCGGATTGAAGGAAGTGACTCCGGGCCGTTGGGCCACGGCTACTCCGGCTGAGCGCGCCAGCCGGTTGCAATCGCCCTCCACAAAATTTTCAAAGGTATGATTGGGGTTGAGGTATGAATTTCTATTGGCTACCGATGCTGCCGGAATGTCGAAGGGACTTCGGTATGCCGTTTTATCGTTCCCATTAGTATAGGCCTTTCCACTGTTCGGGAAGTTCACCACATAGGGTTTGTTTGTTTCATTTCCCTTGTCTATTACCACCGAATACTCCAGCTTGTAGTCCGGGCCGAGTTCATCGTCAAGTACCGACCGCAGCAAGTGCACATAGTGCTCTTCGAGGTATTCATAGAAGAACTGGCTCGGCACCTGTATGGTGAGCACTTTGCCCTCAAGCTTTAAAGGCTTGATGGGCTTAAACCATGTTGAAAACCCTTGAGAGCCGATTTTGGCTTCGATATTACTCAGACAGTTGTTCCAAATTTGCTGATAATCAGTAACCATTATCATTGGGAAAAGAGGGTTATGTTCGGATTGTGTTTTAAAAAAGGGTAACAAATTTGTCGAAAATTATCTGAACAAAAAATAGTCTCAAAACTTGACTTTTTACAATCGCTGAAATCTCCGAATAGGGCAATGTTTTCTCTGAAAATTCTTAGAAAAATCTAATGTTTTTGAGAAAAATGAAAACCACCACTTTTCCTGTGAATGAACAGCGAAGGTCTCTTTGCGATGCCGACCCTCAGATGCCAGAGCAGGCCCGCCGCAAAAGGCCGGAAGAAGTCGAATTGTGTGCAGACGGCAGGCTTCGGCCTTAGAGTCTTGACGGCGTGTCGCAGACGGCCATCTACATTGACGCTTTTGCACTATATCCCTTGTTGGTGAGTAGGGTATCTTTGTTGAAACAAATAAAGAATACAAAAATGACAACTGTAAATGCAACACTATCCGGGGCGCCGCTTTCGAAAGGACGGCTCTGGACCTCCCGCATCATGGGTGGATTGGTAATCCTATTCATGCTTTTCGACAGTATTTTCAAATTTTTCGCACATGAGGAAGCCATTAAAGGCACGGTAGAGCTCGGGTATTCTCCACATCACCTTCCCATACTAGGCACACTGGGACTAATCTGCATTTTGCTGTACACCTTTTCGCGTACCTCCATACTGGGAGCGGTGTTGCTGACCGGCTATTTCGGCGGAGCCATAGCTACCCACGTCCGTCTGGATAATCCCCTGTTTTCACATATTTTGTTTCCTGTGTACCTGGCGATACTAGCCTGGGGGGCGCTATGGCTAAGAAATGAACAACTACAACAACTATTTCCTATTAAAAAATGAGAAAAGTAATACTATCTATGATGGTGTCAATCGACGGGTACATCGAAGCGAAGGACCCGGAATATTACTGGCACAACTGGGACGAAGAGATGGCCGGCTATATGATGGGCTTTTTCCAAACGGTAGATACCTTTATTTATGGCCGGAGATCCTACCAGGACATGATCGCCTATTGGCCGCAGCTTGACGATGAATTTGCCCAAGTGATGAATACGACCCCGAAGTTGGTATTCTCACGTACGCTGGGCAGTGTGGAGTGGAACTCCAGGCTACTGCGCGAAGAGGGTGTAGAGGAAATCAAAAGACTCAAAAACCAGAACGGAAAAAACATGGTGCTTTTTGCAGGCGCCAGCCTGGCCGAAACATTCATCAAAAGTGACCTTATCGATGAATATCGGCTCATTGTGAACCCGGTGGTATTGGGAGGAGGAAAACCGCTCTTCCAAAATTTGGAGAATCATTTTCATCTGAAATTGAAAGAAACTATTTCATTTCGCTGCGGCAATGCATTGGTGATATATGAGCCGGAGAGGGGGTGAGTGTCTATCCCCCTCGCAAACCAGTCGTGTAAGACTTCTCTATCAAAATTTGTGATCTTTTTATT
>CAYUJK010000461.1:1281-3197 GCA_964444895.1 uncultured Roseivirgaceae bacterium | reverse complement strand
AATGGAAGTTCCACCTTATATTCCTTGTCCGATTCTATAACCCTGGGCGTTTTATCGCTGAGCAGTGCATATTGTTTTCGGATGTTTTCCCAGCCTATTCCTGCTGACTTTTCTTCGGGATTGATCTTTAATTGTAGATTGTTGCTCACCCACAGAACCTCACCCTGTTGAGCGATTTGTATTTTCAATGGCCTTTCCTTACTTACTATATTGTGTTTCAAAGCATTTTCAAGTACTATTTGCAAAGAAAGGGGAGGAAGATAGAAATCTGTGCAGATTGAGACGTCGATTTGGTAGCTGAAATTGTCACCGAATCGAATTTTCTGTAAACTCAGGTAACTATGGGCAAACTGGATTTCCCGTTCCAGGCTCACCAACTGTTCCTGCTGGGCATCCAGCACGTGGCGATAGATTTGAGAAAGCTGTTCGATAAACCTTGCGGCCTTTCCCGCATCCTCATACACGAGATTAGTGAGCGCATTTAGGGAATTGAATAGAAAATGGGGGTTGAGTTGGTTTTTTAAGGATTGATATTGGCTCGCCATTTTCTGTGTTTTCAGTTGCTCAGCCTCAATGGCCGCTTTTCGCCACTCTCTTAGCCAGGAGTGAGCAGTGAAAATAGTCATAATGATCAGGGCTGTGATCATCGGCATTTTCACCTCTTCGAGTAGTGTCATCCAGGGGATGTCGGAGAAGGCATTTTCCCTTATCAGCCATACATACAAAGCAATGATCGTGTAGCTGGCAATGAAGGAATAGGCGCTGTAAAAGCTGATGGTTGCGAGTAATCGTCTGACGGGGGCTTTCACCCACGATATTCTGGGTTCCAGGAACCAGTCCGTAAGATAACCCCCATAGCTCAGTGCACACGATATAAAAAAGGTAATGGCGATGGTGGGGGCTACTTTTACGAATCCCTCCCACGAACTGAAATACCTGGCCGTGAATAAGCCTGTTAACATTGCGGTGATGCCGACGTTGAGGGCTATGAAATGCCAGACCTTTACTTTTTCGGATTTCAGCGGCGCAAGTATTCCTTTCATGGATATTCATGTAGATGGTGCTAAAGCAAATGTAAAACTAATATGGATACGCTCTTCTTTCTATTGACATGTGATGCCTCTTTTTGGCAGAACAGCTTTTCAAAACCCTCGGGCTTTCTGGCCCGGTTTTTAAATCCATCAGGGGCACGATTGCAACAACTGCTCGGCCATTTCTTTTCCCCACCGGGGCTCTATGCTCCCCTCTTCGCTGGCCTCTGCTTCTTTAGTGAACAATTCAATACTGGCCCTTGCCATTCCACAGGCCTTTTCCGGCCCTTGCCCGAAAAACTGTGCCATGCCCATCTCCATCTGGGCCATCATGATCAGTGCTCTTGGGTTGCTTTTGTCCAGCTCTATCGCCCGGCCAAAGGTCTGCATGGCCTGCTGCGACAAGCTCGGCCCACGTGAGCCGGGGTCAGCGGCGATTTGCCCCATTAAAATGAAGCCCTGCAAGGCTACAATTTCCGAATTGGAAGGGGAGAGTCCCGCGGCCTTTTCAACATGTTTTTTGGCCTGATCAAAAAGGGCGTCTTTTTTGTCGAGGCCTTCCTGGCTCATGAAGCCTAAATTGGCGTAGGACAAGGCCGCATAGTATTGAGGAAGCCATTCCTCCTGGTTCATCTCGCCGATGCGGGCAAAGGCATGGGCGGATTTTTGAAAATCTTCGGGCGACTGGGCGCTCAGGAATTTTTCTACTTCCTTTTGCATGGCCTTTTCGTAGGCTGCATCGGAAGCAATGGCGGCAAAAAGCAGCGCCATAAAACTGAAGGTTAAGGTGTACTTTTTCATTGTTCTTTAGATTTATAAATTATTCAATTGATTAGCGGTTTTATCTTTAGATAGCGTAAGGAAGACGCCGAGAAAAAGGAACCT
>CAYUJK010000461.1:0-1181 GCA_964444895.1 uncultured Roseivirgaceae bacterium | reverse complement strand
TACTGGTATTCCGTCCCCTGATAAGTTAGCAGATTCCGGTAGTTTTTGTAAAACATTTCGGCCCGGAAAGTTCTCCTGTTTTTGGCAATAAAATAGTTGAGAATTAGATGCTCCGCCTCTGTATTTTGAATTTCAGGGGAAACGACTCTCAGCTTTTCCTCAGGCATTTGACTAAACCTTCCTGCCGCCAACGACAATTGTCCTTCGTTGTTGAACTTGAAGGCCAGCGACAGCCGTGGGTCCACCCAGGTATGCTGTGCCAAACCGCTGTGGCCAGGCCTGATCCCACCACGCATTACCAGTCGATTGCTTAGGTAATAGTCAAGTTCGGCGAATAGATTGACCTGCTGGTCTTGAAAATGACGGGAGTAGTTTTCTGAATGATATTGCTCCTCATAGCGGAACAGGTAGTATTCGGTCCCGGTTTTCAACGACAGCCTGTCAGTAAAGCTTTTTTGAGCCACGAGCTTTCCGTGGAGAACATTGTTTTGATTCCTGATATCATTTCCGTCGACCCTAATCTCATCGATGTTGTGCGATAGCGATACTCCTCCATAGTAACCCCAGTCTTTTTTACCTATTTGCCGGAAGGCGGCCTGGGAATAGGTGTAGTGGTTTTTGAGATCGATAAGCTGCCCTTTCCCTTCTATCCCGGGAATCGGTTGCCAAATTTTCATGCCTTGTTGCTCGGTATGCAGGTATGCTTTCACCATGCCGCTCTTGCCCCATTTTTGCCGCGCAGAGGCTTCCATATCCCAGCCGTACGGTCCGCGTTCCCAATCGAAGTCTTGCCTGATGAGCGATTGATAGGGGGCTAAGTCAAAATAGTTGGCTGAGGCGGTGAGGCTGTTTTTTTCGCCTGCAAGCGTTTGGGTAAAACCCGCCCCTAAAGACATGAGGCTGATGTCGCCCTGGTTTCGGAGCGGGATGTCCACCGTGTTGAGCACCAGGGCTGAAGATAGTGCGTGACCATACTCGGCTGAGTATCCACCAGTGCTGAAAAATGAGCCTTTGAAAAGATTTGGGTTGAAGCGCGTGCGGGTGGGCACGTTGCCTGCCGTAGTGCCGAAGGCGTTGCCCACCTTCATGCCGTCAATAAAAATGGCCGTTTCCGAGGCATCACCGCCGCGAACAAAAAGCCGACCATCGTTGCCCACAGCGCTTGTTCCGGGGAGGGTTTG
>CAYUJK010000460.1:0-3198 GCA_964444895.1 uncultured Roseivirgaceae bacterium | reverse complement strand
ATAAAACGCCCAGGGTTATAGAATCGGACAAGGAATATAAGGTGGAACTTCCATTGCTAATGTTGGGTTAGGGTCATTATGAAGATGCTTTTGCCAAAACGGACAAATCACGAAGACGGTGATATCCGTCTGGCCACCACGCTGAAGGCGTGGAATGTTTATAGATACACATTGAGCATGGTGGGTACGACCCCGATGGGGTCGAATCCTTTCATTTCAATTACAAACTATAAACATTGGAATCCTTCAGATTTAAAAACCACGTAACACGTCATCATAGTATCAAAACCTATAAGATTTCGGAAACCTTATCGGTTAAAAATAAGCACAGATGAAGATATTGATCATAGAAGACGAAGCTGCTGCCGTAAACCGGCTGAAGCAGCTTGTTCATCAGTATTTACCACAGGCGGAGATCGTAGGAGACATCGACAGCATTGAAAGCAGCGTAAAGTGGCTCCATTCCCATACAAGCCCGGACCTCATTTTTTGCGACATCCACTTAGCGGACGGGCTGAGCTTTGAGATTTTTGAGCAGGTAGAAAGCACTCCACCGATCATATTCACCACCGCTTATGATCAATATGCCATAAAGGCCTTCAAACTCAACTCTGTAGATTACCTGCTGAAGCCGGTAAACGAAGCTGAGTTTGAAAAGGCAATTGACAAATTCAAAAGTCGTCAGCTGGGCAGCACCCTGGATGTAAATCAATTAAAACGCTTGCTGCTTTCTCAAGAAGACCAGTACAAGTCGCGGTTTCTGGTAAAATTCGGAGAGAAAATCCAAAGCATTGCCGTGTCTGATATAGCCTTCTTTTTCAGCCAGGAGAAAATCACTTTTTTAAGGCTCTTTGAAAACAAAAAATATGTGCTTGACTACACCTTAGACCAACTGGAGGGTATGATAGATCCTAATATGTTCTTTCGTCTTAACAGAAAATACCTGGTTTCTTTTTCTTCCATTCGGGAAATTCACACCTACTCAAACAGCCGCTTAAAGATCAAACTGGTGAATTGTGAGGACGGCGATATTCTGGTGAGCCGTGAGAAAACGGGGGCCTTCAAAGAATGGCTGGACAGGTAGTTGATTGTTGCGCCCTAAGTACCCACCTCTGCCAGATACTTGCATTATTATCAAACAAAAAGCTGCTTTCGACGTTGTTACTATTATCTGCACGGCAAGCTTTTCTTTGACACGTTGTCGTAGAGCCAACCCACCGTCACTGCCAGGTGCATAAATCTAAATAGCTTGCCATCCAACTTCTGGCATTGTGCAAAAGGGGGCGTTTTACGGCTGGAGTCGCGGTGGATGTGTCGCTTCGCTCCCTCCAACATCCGTCATTTTATACACTAAGGGGAGCCACAAAGGAAGAGTTATTCCTTTATTGAAAATTAAATTTTGTTTAACCCTAAAATTATCACTATGAACGCTGGAAAAGTATTAGCAGGCATTCTGACGGGATTTGCTGCAGGAGCTGCGTTAGGTATTTTGTTTGCACCTGACAAAGGATCAAACACCCGAAAAAAAATCCTTAAAAAGAAAGATGAATACACCGATGCGGTAGCCAGCACCTACCACGAAGTACTGGATAAAATGGCCCACAAACTTGATAAAGTAAGCGAAGAGGTAAATGAACTGGCCAAGAAAGGAAAGACCAAAGTAGAAGAAACCGTGAACAAAGCCACCTCTGTGCTCAACTAAAAAAAAGCATCATCCGATCGACTAAAAAAAGGCCCCTTGTGAATGAAGACTCGCAGGGGGCTTTTCTTTTTCAAGATTGCTTTTTAAGCTGCACCAGAACTGATGACCTTAATCATCGTTCATGGAAACAACACGCTTCCATGTTAGCATCTGATGCTACCGTTGGTTGCGGAAATTTCAAAGGTCAGAGAGGCTCTCGGGAGGAACAATAGAAGCATGGAAGATTTCCGACCTTCCACCATTCCATCAGATTGGCCGCTGCTATTTACCTCAGCATCTCATCAAACATCAGCGATACATAGTAGATACTGCCAATCGCCGGGCTGCCAAAGTTGGCGGTGTAGTAATTGTTCATGACGTTTGAGCCGCCCACTTTAATGATCGATTTAATGCTGGGCACGGTGTAGCTCAGTTGCAGATCAAGCGTGTTATAAGCCGGCACCGTGCCTATGCCAAACGAAGCCTGCCACTCAAACTCGGTCTGATACCGCCAGGCCATGTTAAAGCCCAGGTTTTTGTAGGCTTTTCGGTTTCCGAAGCTCAGGTTTACAATATGCTCCGGTGTATTATAGTCATTTAAATAGTCGTCGGGGAGCGAGCTTTCATCCAGCTTGTTCCAGCTATAGTTACCGCTTAGCTTATACCCTTTGGGCAGCAGGTAGTCTACCCCCACGGCGGCGCCTTGTGAATACACGGTTTGGTTTACATTGGTGTAGATGGAGTAGGTGTTCCAGAAATCGCCATTCAAAAGAGAGGCGACCGCCTCGGATCGCACGGCCGGATCAAGCGTTTGGTCAGTCAAATCTACCGGTACGGTTCCGGTTATGTTATTTTGCCCATCCCTGATGTAGTTCACCGACCTTCTGAACTGGATCTGGGTAATAAAATCGTTGTAAATATTCCTGTAATAGTTCAGGTCGATCATCAATTTCTGATCAATCACACCACGATATCCTATCTCGAATACCTGTATTCTTTCCGGCTTCACCGGCTTCCAAAAGTCTGCCGTAAAAGGCTGTAGAAGGGCAAAATTAGATGGGTCGGTTGGATTTTCGATAAAAGCACGTGTAAAATCGAGTACAGAAAAGATATTATACGTATTGTTCAAAATGTCGTATTGCTCAGCAAACCGTGGAAGACCACCTAATAACCGGGAAGTAATTACATTGAGGTCAATGTATTGAGCCTGGGTTGTGGGATTTCGGAATCCTGTTTGATAAGAGGTTCGTATAGCATGATCGTCATTAATTGAAAACACGCCGGAAATCCTGGGACTGAACTGACCATCAAAGTTTTTGCTTTTGTCGTACCGGACAGATCCCTGTAGTTTAAGCTTGTCATTAAAGATGCTTTTTCCTACCTGAACGTAGGCGCCGTATTCACCGAATTGAATTCCACCGGGCTCGTTGTCCGGGAAAATGGTGCCATTCGAGCGTAAATCAAACCTTCTCCATTGCCCTCCTACCAATAACTCAAAGGCATCTATTTGTTCTTTA
>CAYUJK010000459.1:0-3204 GCA_964444895.1 uncultured Roseivirgaceae bacterium | reverse complement strand
GCTTTTCTTTTCTTAAACTGAGTGCTAATAATTCATTTTTCGCTTCGCGCAATGTACCTAACCCAATATCTGCCTGCTTGATGTCTCTGGCCAGTTCGACAACTTTCTGAAGCGCATTTTTATCGGGTTCGGATTTCTTTGAAGATTTATATACGATCCTGATCTCAGGATATTCTATACTAGCTACCGCTATTTCCGGTACCATCTTCGGCTCTTCATGAATCGCCATCAAGGGCTCTTCCTCCAGCATCTCCGGCTCTGCAGGTGCTATTTTTTCAATTTCTGCTTCCGCTAACGCCTCCGTATGTGTGGTTTCCTCAATCACCACGGTCGTTAGGGCTCCATCATTTTTATTCGATTGCATCACCGGGGCATTCATTCCGTGTTTTTCCCGGCCATCGTTCTTTTCTTCATGCGCCTCCGGCTCAGCAGGTGAGGTCTGCATCACTTGTGCGGCCACCTGTTCCGGGGCGGCTTTTTCAACCGGTGTTTGCCTATCGGTATTTTGTGCTACCGGTGTGTCGTGGGGTTGCACGTTCATCAAAATGACACCCGCACCCACCAACACTGCCACAGAGGCTGCTGCATACCAATACCACAGGCCTTTTCCCCGCTCGTTTTTCTTCAGCTCTGCAGAAAGCTTGTTCCAGGCTTCATTTGAGGGTGTTACCCGGTTGTAAGCTACCTTTTCGCGGAACAATTTATCGATCTTCAACTCGCTCATGAATTTCCCTTTTTTTAATTTCTTCCAATTTCACTAACTGCTTCTGCAGGAGAACCCTTGCACGGCTCAACTGCGACTTAGACGTGTTTTCGTTGATGCCAAGCATCTCTGAAATCTCCCGATGACTATACCCCTCTATGGCATATAGATTAAAGATGGTCTTGTATCCCGTAGGCAACTCTTCTATCAATTTCAGAAGTTCCTCAGAGTCCAGGCGTTCATTTGCCCAGTTGTAGTCCGGCTGCTTCACCGCATAGTCGATATCCACTTCCAGGTACATCGCTTTATTCTGGCGGATAAACATCAAGGCTTCATTTACCATGATCCTCTTCATCCACCCTTCAAAGCTGCCCGCTCCTTCATACTGGTCTATCTTGTCAAATATTTTCAAAAAACCCTTGATCATGACATCCTCAGCGTCAGCAACGGATTTCACATACCGGGTACATATTCCGAGCATCAAAGACGAAAACTTATCGTAAAGCGCCTTTTGCGCAGATGCATTTTTTCTCTTACATCCCTCGATGAGTTCTTCTTCCGAATAGGTCTTGGTTGCGCGAAGCTTCATTTTTATTAGCGTTCAGTAGGAAGATGCAAATGTGTGTGCGCAGGTTGCATGGTGGTGAAAATTTTGTGATTGAGTGATTGGGTAGGGTGTCAGGACCAAAAACTTAATGAACTCAATAACTCAATCTACTTAGTTACTTCTAATAAAATGCTTCATAGTCTATCCTGATTTCTACTTCGGCTACCTGGTCTTTCGCGATCGACACCGGACAATAATGAAGATCATCCATGGTAGCGGCGAAATATTTCCCGTTTGGTTCTTTCACGAAGAGCGAGTATTTCCCCGGTTCGAGTGACGCTTCGAAATATCCGTCCTCATTGCTGTAAATAACCGTTACCCGTTTGCTCATCACATCTCTAAAAAGACTGCCTTCGCCCGACACCTGGCTTTTTTCCGTAGCTTCAAAGACGTGAACTTCCCTCTGAACCCCTTTCCCTTCGGGCAGCGACACTCCCGGGCCGGGCATCCTGTTCCCTTCTATCCACAGCAACCGCCCCTTCAGATTGGCATCTTTTTTTTCTCTTACCCGTTTTTCTATCAGGTTTGCCGCCTGGACGCCGAAAGTTCTTTTTCTTCTCGTGAAAAGCCCCCTTGAATTCAGGATTTTCCTTTCTCTTTATTTTGTCGATCTCCCGCTCTATCTGAAGCTGCTCCTCCCTGGGGGTGTCAAATATCGGAAGACCCTCAGGCAATGGCTTTTCGGGAATACGCTCCCTGATCAGCCTCTCTATTTTCGCCAGATGCAGCAACTCCACTTTATTGGCGAAAGTGATGGCTTCGCCCGCATGAAACGCCCGGCCTGTTCTGCCGATTCGGTGTACATAATCTTCATAAACCTGCGGCACCTCAAAATTGATCACGTGACTCACTTTTTCTATATCGTGACCGCGGGCCGTTACGTCAGTGGTGACAAGTACCCGCACTTCGCCATTTTTAAAATCCCTGATCGCATTGATCCGGCTTTGCTGCGCCTTGTTGCTGTGAATCACCCGCACTTCACCATCCACTTTTCGCTCTATAAATTTAAAAAGATTGTTGGCCGATTCTTTCGTTCTTGCAAACAAAATAACTCGCTCTAATGCAGGATTTTCAAGCAGGCGCTGTAGCAGATACACTTTTGTCTTGAAGTTGGGCACCCGGTAAAAACATTGATCGATAAGCGACGAAGTAGTGGCTTGAGGCGCCACCTCCACTCTCACAGGCGATTCAAGAAACTCCGCAGACAATTTTTCGACTCGTTCGGAAAAGGTGGCCGAAAACAACAGGTTTTGTCGCTTCACGGGAATCTTTTCGAGGATGTTTCTGATTTGCGGCATAAACCCCATGTCCATCAGTTTGTCTGCCTCATCCAGTACCATATACCGGATATTTTTGGTGATGATGGCTCCCTTGGAATAAAGATCCAGAAACCTGCCCGCCGTAGCTACCAGGATATCTATGCCCCCGGAGAGTACTTCCACCTGGGGCTTCTCTCCTACTCCACCATATATGGCGGTGTTACGGATGTCGGTAAATTTACCAAAAACGTCAATTTGCCCATTAATCTGCATTACAAGCTCACGCGTAGGCGCCAGAATCAGGGCCCGCGGAGAAGCCCCCTGGGCATACTTTACTTTCATTAACAAAGGCAGCAGGTACGCCGCAGTTTTGCCGGTACCCGTTTGCGCTATGCCCAACACATCATGGCCAGCCAGTGCCAGGGGTATGGCCTTTTTTTGAATTGGAGTTGGATTTTCGAATCCTGCCTCTGAAATTGCATCAAGCAGCTGCTTGTTAAGGTCAAAGTCGGAAAACTGCTTTATTTCGGGCATAATTATCAACTTAAAGAAATTCGAATGTCAACAATACTTATCAAAGATGCGAATATAGTCAACGAAAACAGGGTATTTCAAGGCGACCTCCTTATAAAAGA
>CAYUJK010000458.1:0-3221 GCA_964444895.1 uncultured Roseivirgaceae bacterium | reverse complement strand
CAGGAGGCAGAGCGGGCCCGGCTTCAGGCGCAAATCGATGAGTTGCTCAAAGAAAAAGAAGCGCTCCTGGAAACCGCCAACGAAAGTGAAAAAGCCTTATCCGCCTACAAAGCGAAAGAAGAACAAGCGAAGCGCAACCTGCAGCAGCAGAAAAAGGAACGCGTCATTTCCCTTGCCCAGGAATTTACCGAAGCCGAAACGCGCCGGCACCTCATCGACATCGACCTGAAAGAAGCCGGCTGGGACCCACTGCGTGAGGGAAGAGAGCTGGAGTACCCCGTTACCGGAATGCCCATCACAGCTGACAATCCCCGTGGCAACGGGAAGGTGGACTATGTGCTGTGGGATGACAACGGAAAACCCCTGGCGCTTGTAGAGGCCAAAAGAACAGCCAGAGAGCCGGAGCTGGGCAAACATCAGGCATTTCTCTATGCGAACAGCCTGGAAAAAATGCACGGGCAGCGTCCGGTGATTTTCTATACCAATGGCTACGAAACGAAGATCTGGGACGACACCTTCTACAGCACTCCCAGGAGGATCTATGGCTTTTATACCAAAGACGAGCTGCAGTGGATGATCCAGCGGCGCAGGACGCGCAAGGACATCCGCAATGCCACGGTTAACCGAGACATTGCCGGACGGCCTTATCAGATAGAAGCAATCCAGCGGGTAAACGAATCATTTGTAACCGATGGCGAAAAGGGAATAGCGGGAAAGAAACGGGCGGCTTTGCTGGTCATGGCTACCGGAAGCGGCAAAACGAGGACTGCGGCGGCATTGGTGGATGTGCTGTTCAAGTACAACTGGGTGAAACGCGTACTTTTCCTTGCCGACCGAAATGCTTTGGTAAGGCAGGCGAAAAGGAATTTTGGAGACTATCTGCCGGAGCTGACCTCCATAGACCTCACCGAAGAAAAAGAAAACGATACGACGCGATTGGTTTTCAGCACGTATCCCAGCATGATGAACCGCATCGATAATGTGCGGAATGAAGAGGAACGATTTTACGGTGTGGGGCATTTCGACCTTATCATCATCGACGAGGCGCACAGGTCGATTTACAACCGGTACAAAGCCATCTTTGATTATTTCGATGCCTTATTGGTGGGGCTTACCGCCACGCCCAAAGACAGCATTGACCACAACACCTTTGAGCTTTTCGGCTGCAGCAACGACGACCCGACATTTGCATTTGAACTGGACGAAGCGGTACCGGAATACCTCGTTCCCTATCAGAATTACACCATCGAAACCAACTTTTTAAGAGAAGGAATTAAATACCGGGAACTTTCGGAAAAGGAAAAGGAAAAATATGAAGAAACATTTGAAGACCGCACCACCGGTCTTTTTCCTGAAGAAATTGGCGCCAATGCCATGAACAAGTGGCTGTTCAATAAGGACACCATCAACAAAGTGCTCGACACGCTTATGGAACACGGCTTGAAAATAGAAGGCGGCGATAAAATAGGCCGGACCATCATTTTTGCCGTCAACCAAACCCATGCCCAGTTCATCGTCGATTGTTTTACAGACCGGTATCCCGAAAAGCCTTCCGGGTTTATCGCCATGGTTCATAACAAGGTATCACATGCCCAAAGCCTTATCGATGCTTTTTGTGATGAGTTTAATGAAAATTTTCCGCAGATAGTGGTCTCTGTCGATATGATGGATACAGGCATTGACGCTCCGAGGGTATTGAACCTGGTCTTTTTTAAGCTGGTGAGGTCCTATGCAAAATTCTGGCAGATGATTGGCCGCGGCACCCGGCTTTGTCCGGATGTCTTTGGCCCGAGTAAGCCCAAAGAATACTTCCTGATATTTGATATCGGGAAGAACTTCGAATTTTTTGAAGTCAATAAAAAAGGGAAGGACGGCAACAACCAAAAGCCCATCACCCAACAGATCTTTGAGTCGCGCATTCAATTGAGCCGCTTGCTGGCAGAAACGGGGGAACCTGAAAACATTGAGCTGTCCGAATCGCTGCTCGATATGCTTCACCATGCCATCGCCCATTTGGATAAGAACCGGTTTCAGGTGGACATGAAATTGCGGTACGTAGAGGAATTCAACGACCGGCAGCGATGGAATAACCTGAGCGCCGACGATGTGCACCTCATTGAGGAACATTTGTCGGGTCTGCCCGTGCCCGAGTCTATCAATGAAATTGCCCGGCGGTTTGACCTGATGATGCTGAGGCTACAGATCGCCAATTTACTGATGTTGGGATCAGAAAAACGGTTTCACGAGAATCTCATTACCATCGCCGAGGGCTTAAGTAAAAAGTATACCATTCCCCAGGTGATGCGGTCAAAAGAGCTGATCGAGGCCATGAAGGACCCTGATTTTTACCGGAATCTCACCCAAAAGAAACTTGAAAAGATCCGGGAGGAGATCCGGGAATTGGTCCACTACCTGGAATCAACCGGCCGGGAGCCCGTTTACACAAATTTACAGGATTCTGAAGTGATCGTTACCGCAGCGGAGCCAATGGCGCCGTACGGCAATAAGGTTTATAAAAGCAGAGTGGAAAGCTTCATTAGAGAGAACAAGCATCATCTTACCATCAACAAGCTATTGAACAACCAACCTATCACGGAAGATGAATTGCAGACACTGGAAAAATTCCTATTCGATGGAACGGAACGCGGAACCAAAGAAGACTTCATGCAAGAATATGGCGATAAACCATTAGGGGAATTTATCAGGAGAATTTTAGGCTTGGACAGCCGGGCAGCCCGGGAGGCTTTCGCCGATTTTCTTCAGGTGGGAAATCTTCGTGCCGACCAGATGACCTTTATCAACAACATTATCAATTACCTGACGACCAACGGTACAATCGACAAGAGCATGCTTTTCGAGCCTCCTTTCACCAATGTTCACGACCAGGGATTGCTGGGTGTGTTTGACGACGCCGAAGCAGGAAAAATCATCCGAATCATTGATGGGATTAATGGGAATGCGAATGTGGGGTGAGATAGCACGAACGTGTTAAAACTGCTCAAAGGTTTTGAGTCTAAGTTTTCTTTGGAAATACTGGCCTCAGTGAATTTCGTGTCTGCGCATGACCGCAAGAAAAATGTGGAAGAACTCGTCAAAAACATTTCCAATTCGGGAGAGAGAAAAGCCAGCTTGTTCAATGATAAGTATGTGAAAATTGCCTACGATCATTTAATGAATTATTCGTCAGGGTTGGTTTCCACATAACTTTTTGGCTCATTATC
>CAYUJK010000457.1:0-3225 GCA_964444895.1 uncultured Roseivirgaceae bacterium | reverse complement strand
GTAGCAGGATTAACTTGGTAGCAATGTCCAGCACATTGCGATAGTCGTGATCCGTGATGATAAAAATCCCTCTTTTCCAGGTTTCCTTACACTGCATTATTTGCAGGCCAAATCCGAATGCTTATGTAGCCGGTGATTCGTTTATTTGTTTTCTGTTTTTACCAAAATTTCAAAAAATGAGCTTGGCAAACTACCGCTCCACAATTCGCTATTTCGTGATCAGTTTAGCAATGGCATGCTTTCTCACCGGCTGTTCAAAAGAAGATGAACCGGGTGTCGAATTCCACAACCCCCTCGCGAATCCTGCTGACGGGCCGCCAGCTGGAAATCCTGACGGGAACTCTGCAGTACCCGCAAGCGCTGGTCCGGAAGACGTTTCCAGTCCGGACGAAGTCATTGGAGACGGTACGGCCGAAAGCTGCACGGCGGAGGCTTTCGTAGCGGCTGTGGCAAAAGGCGGAAAGATCGTCTTTAACTGTGGCCTGGACCCCATCACCATCACCTTGACTGAACCTGCCAAAGTGGTCAACAACGCCAGGCCGGATATCGTGATTGACGGCGGCGGACTGGTAACGCTTAGCGGCGGCGGCACCACGCGCATTCTCTATATGAATACCTGCGATCAAAACCAGGTGTGGACAACGCCTCACTGTCAAAACCAGGATCACCCAAGACTCACCGTACAAAACATCACCTTCGCGGACGGCAATTCTACAGGCGAAAGTCAATACGATGGCGGCGGAGCAATATGGGTGCGCGGCGGAAGATTTAAAGTGGTCAACTGCCGCTTTTTCAACAACGTTTGCGCCAGCACCGGTCCGGATGTGGGCGGTGGAGCCATTCGGGTATTCAGCCAATACAACAATCAGCCTGTGTATGTAGTGAACAGCACATTCGGAGGAAAAGAAGGCTATGGAAACATAGGCGCCAATGGGGGCGGCATCAGCAGCATCGGCGTATCGTGGACGATCATCAACAGCCTTTTCACTCACAACGAAGCCATCGGAAACGGCGGCAACCCTGCTCAATCAGGCACTCCGGGCGGTGGCAGCGGCGGCGCTATTTATAATGACGGAAACGAAATGACACTCACCGTACTCGGATCGCGCATCGAGCACAACAAGGTAAACGCCTATGGCGCTGCCATCTTTTTTGTCATAAATGATGAAGACCGTCCGGGCGGAATCCACATCGAAAACTCCACGATCAAAAACAATATCGGCGGCTCCTGGTACCCGGTATTCCCCGGTATTTCCATGCATGACGATACACCACGTCAGGTGGTAAACTCGGTCATCGAATAACGCCTATTTTCAGAAAAATTCCGTTTTTGGGAAAGTTGAATATCTTTGGGTTTTGATACTTGATTCTTAACCCAACTTGAACTTATAATGAAAGCATTCTTCACGGCATCGCTGTTTGTAGCATTACTCTCTTCTTATCTGTTTGCCCAACAACCTGGCACGTTCCAACTTTCCTCGCCTGATGGACAAACCACAGTGAACGTACAAACCGACAAAAGCATCCGGTGGTCAGCCCAGTTCAAAAACCGTCCGGTAATTTCCTGGTCAGAAGTGGCACTAAGCCTTCAAAGTGGCGAAACATTAGGCCAAAACCCCAGGCTCAAAAAAAGTGAAGAAAAAAGTGTGAATACCTCCATAAATACGCTTCTCTATAAAAAGGATGTGATTCAAGACCAATACAACGAGCTAACCCTGCACTTTGCAGGCAACTACGGCCTTGTCTTCAGAGCCTACGACGACGGCGTGGCGTATCGCTTTTTTACCGCTCGCAGAGATAGCCTCTTTATCCTCAATGAAAGGGCCGAATTCAATTTTGATAAGGACTACTCCGCTTTTGTACCTTACATTCGCGATTTGAGGGGTGGCGACAAGTACATATCTTCGTGTGAGCCGCTGTATGAAAAGTTGAAGCTTTCGGAGTATGTAGTCGACTCGCTGAGCTACGTACCCGTGCTGGTAAGCCTGGAGGAAGGTGTAAAAGCCGCCATTCTCGAAGCAGACGTGGAAGATTACCCGGGGATGTTCCTCAACATTGACAGTAAATCACGGCAGGGATTCAAAGGGATACATGCCCCCTACCCATTGGAAGAAAAGCCGGGCGGCTTCAATGACTTCAACTACATGGCTACAAAACGTGCCGGCTATGTTGCCAAAACGAAAGGTAAGCGCCAGTTTCCCTGGCGCGCGGTGGTGATCAGCGAAAACGATGCCGACCTGGCAAACAGCGACATGGTGTACAAGCTGGCCGCTCCAAACCGGATTGCCGATCCGTCGTGGATCAAGCCGGGAAAGGTGGCCTGGGACTGGTGGAATAACTGGGGGATTTCGGAAGTGGATTTTAAAGTAGGTATCAATACCGAAACCTATAAGTATTTCATCGACTTTGCAGCAGAGAACGAGCTGGAATACATCATTATGGACGAAGGCTGGTCGGAAAGCACCAATATGAAAAATATCTCACCGGCCATCGATTTAGAAGAAATCATCGAATACGGTAAGCAAAAAGATGTAGGTGTAATCCTCTGGGCTACCTGGCTGGGACTCTCCGCTGACCTGGAAGGAATATTTTCGAAATACTCGACCATGGGCGCCAGGGGATTTAAGATCGACTTTCTGGACCGGGACGACCAAAAGATGGTGGCTTCTATGTACGATATTGCGCGCAAGGCTACCGAGCGCAAGTTGATCATCAACTTTCACGGGGCTTTCAAGCCCACAGGCCTTCACCGCACCTACCCCAACGTGATCAACTACGAAGCGGTAAACGGACTGGAGAATGCCAAGTGGTCGAATAACGATATGCCTGGACTGGCGGTAACCATCCCCTTCACCAGGATGCTGGCCGGTCCCATGGACTACACGCCCGGCGCCATGCACAATGCGAGCAAAAGTGCTTTCCGGGCTATTCATGAAACGCCCATGAGCCAGGGAACACGCTGCCACCAGGTAGCGATGTATGTCGTTTTCGAAGGTCCGCTACAAATGCTGGCCGATAGCCCTACAAATTATAAAAGGGAACAAGAAAGCACCGATTTTATTTCGAAAATTCCGACAGTATTTAATGAAACCATTGCTTTAGAAGGCGAAGCCGGCGAATACGTTGCTATCGCCCGGCGAAAAGGAGATACCTGGTTCATCGGCGCCCTCACCAACTGGCAGGAAAGAGAAATAGAACTTGATCTATCTTTCCTGGGCAATGGTA
>CAYUJK010000456.1:0-3226 GCA_964444895.1 uncultured Roseivirgaceae bacterium | reverse complement strand
GCTTCTTCCTGGAAAACAGCGCTGTATCGAAAAGGCGTCTGCACCACGAGCCTTTCAATCACGCGTTTCTGATAAAGATCAAAATGATGCCTGCTTATGATCATCTGGTAAATTTAGGGATATGGGTTCAATGGACTCGTTCAATTCTCAATATCACTTCGTCAATCCAGATGGCGCGTCCGTCAATTACCCGGTACAAAGCTAACAGCTATCCATTTTACTTGTATCGAATTTCAATCTGATTACCACAAATTATTAAACCACTATGAAGACCAATATTGTTATTGTCGTTGCATTAGCATGCGCGATTCATTTTGTATTCACCAGCTGTGAAGACAATTCCCCGGCAATAGAACGACCGGTGGCCAAGTCAGGGATTAATTCCAAGACAATAGAGAGACCAAAAGGCGGGTTGACAGACCACCCGAACGACCAGAGAGTACCGTACCCCGAAATTACTCACCAAACGTACATTTCGGACAATCCACTCTGGGCGCACACGCGGTGCCAGGCCTGGAGAATAGAATGGCCCGAATACAACGGAACGATGAATCCCGACAGGATACCGTCAGTATTTACACTGCACAGCGGCGCGCTGAACAGCTTCTATTTTCTGAATAACACCTCGCCGGCCACTACGCATGGGACTAATTTTTCCTTGTACTATGAAGACAAAATCGAGCATACGATATCCATGTGGATGCAGTTGCCGCACGCTACCTGGGCCGTGCACGAGATGGAAACCACCTATTTCTCCAGGGCAGAAATAGCGCTTGACACCATACAACACATGGTGACACAGCGGGCAAGCCTTTTCGAAACCTACTGGCCCGAAGGCACGCAAACTACAGCATTTGACTACCAGGCCGGTGATTTCTTCCTGTTCAAAAACTCCACCCAGGGGCGCTTTGGAGGAGTTAGGATCGTATCCATGAGCCCACGAATTATCGAAGTCTACCTGGCGGAGCCTAACATTTGAATACATCAAACCATAAATATTACCAAAAATGAAAAAAGTAAAATTTCTAGTAACAGTGATCAGTGGCAGTATTGCACTGATGATATCGGGGTGTGAAGAAAACGCATTCACGATGGAGGCGCCCGTTGCAGGCGCCAGAATAAGTGGCAAAACCATTGAAAAGGGAAATGATGACGGCCCACCCCGCAGAGGTGACTATCCCGAGATTACTTTCGAAGTTTTCAGCCCGGAGGATCTCTATAACATGCGGAGCCTGGTGTGGAGGATTACCTGGCCAGAGTATGCAGAGAACTACGATGTCAAAAAAATACCAACGGTGTTTAACCCTGATGGGTCGTTGCGCAGCATCAATTTTCTGAATACTACCAGTCACTTGAATTCACTGAAGTCAGTATTTTCATTGTTTCACGAAAACAAGATCAAAAAAGCGGGTAACATGGGCAATGTGCTGAATCATGTGGAAAACCCTCCTCCCGGCAGTATGGAATCGGTTGTACTCAAATATGATTTTGACCACGAAACAGACATCGAAGAGGTAAAATTTTCAGTGGAAAATTCCCCGGGCTATATGCCACACCGCTACCTCGACGTACATCATGAAGTGGAGGAGTTTGCGTACAGTGAAGGTGATGTGATTTTCTTTAAACTCTCCGGGCCGCACTATACTCGCTACGGCGCTATTTGGATAGCTTCGATGTCTCCAAGAATTATCGAAGTGTACATGACGGCCTCCAATGATATTAGTCCCGATGACCTGATATTCGAATAGCCGGTACCTGTTCTTTTTAGGACTGTGTTGGGCTGCTACATTTTGTTCACGTGGCAGCTCAACTGCTTACCCACTTCACCTTGCCGTTTAGCGGCTCTCTTTTAGGAGAATCCGGCCACTTTTTGGGCGTGCCAATGTAGAAAAATCCCATGAGCTTGTCTTCAGGCCCCAGGCCGAAGTGCTCCTTAGCGGCGTCGAAATAGGTGACACCACCAGTGCCCCAATAGCACCCTACACCATACGCTGTGGCAGTAAGGTACATGTTTTGCACAGCACAAGCTACCGCGGCTACTTCCTCTATTTCGGGCACGGCTTTGTAAGGATCGCGCTGCATGCCTACCACAACCACGTGAGAGGCCGATAGCGGCTTGTCACGGAGGTTTTCGTATTTGTGCTGGGCAAACGTTCCATCGGCTTCGGTGACGGTTTTGTAAACTTCCGCCTGTATTCGTCCCAGCCTGCGCAGCCCTTCGCCCTTGTACACGGTAAAGCGCCAGGGCTGGGTGAATTTGTGGTTGGGCGCCCAGTTGGCGTTTTCCAGCATTTGCCGCACAATGGTGTCGTTGACTACCTCGCCGGAGTAAAGGGCCGGAAATACCGAGCGGCGGGTTTTAACGAGGAGATTAAATTCTTCTGTGTTGAATTGCATCTTTCTAAAATTCAAGCTTGATACCTACATAATAATTTCTCGGTGGAGAAGGTTCAAAAAAGCGACCACCAAAAGCATTGAGGTCGTTCCCCAGGCTGTATTTTTGGTTGAGAAGGTTATCCACTCCGGCAAAGATATTCAATTTATTTTTCCCGCTACTCTTCCAGCCTATCTTGCCCGTAGTGAGGTGGTAGCCGGATGCATGAACAGAATTTGCGTCGTTCAGCGGGATTTCGTCTGTGAAATTGTGACTCAGGAAGAGGTAGCCACCAAAGCGGAAACGAAAGTCGGCTGTGATAACGAGGATATGCGGGGCTGTGCCAGTGAGCCAATTGCCGGAATAGTCGACGTTTTCATCGCCCCCCTCTTTTTGGTAGTCTTTAAATTTGAAATGGTGGTAGGTATAGGCAGCTTGTATTCTCAATAAGCTCAGCCGTTTTTCGGTATTGTCTACCGGCTGAAGAGCGAGTAAAGCCTCTATTCCTTTTTGATCGGTAGAGCCTGCGTTTTCAAACGCCGATATCCCATTTTCGCCTATTTGGCTCACGATAGTATTTTTCTGTTGCATAAAAAAAGCCGTCATATCAAACATGAGCAGACCGTTAGACGTGTTGCCGCGGTAGCCGATTTCATAGTTCAGACCCCTTTCGGCAGTGATATCCCGGTTGATTTGACCATCGCTTGTGCGGATCTCATCCTGGTTGGGGGGCGAGAACCCTTCGCTGATGCTGGCGTGGAGCGAGGTGTTGGCGTTGAGCTGTTTCACTACGCCCACACGTGGGATAATGATGGGTTTGAACTTTCGGGTAAATGAGTAGCTGCTGTCCAA
>CAYUJK010000455.1:0-3246 GCA_964444895.1 uncultured Roseivirgaceae bacterium | reverse complement strand
AGACCGGAAAATTCCCTTTCATCAAAACCCCTCCTCCCTGAGGCACCGATCATTCGACGTTAAATAATGCTCCGTGATCAACAGGCGAAACTTTCGCGTCTTTGCGTCTTTGTGGCCAGAATTTGAAGCGAATTGACATTCTTCTCAAAAAGCCCTAATATTCCCCATCCATTAACCAATCTGAAACCAATGCGCACTATTATTTTTCTTTTAACAGCCACTATGTTTTTGGCCTGCAACAAAATGCCGGAGTACAACCCGGAACGCCATTTCCAACCCCTTGAAAAAGAACTGCTGGCTACCTTTATGCTGGCCGAAGACAGCGCCACCATTGAGCTGGGCGAAGGGCACTTTCAGCTTTCCAAAAGCCTTATCCTTGATGGCCGTTCGCATGTGACCATCAAGGGAGAGGGCATGGAAAAGACGGTGATCTCATTCAAAGGGCAGCAGGAAGGCGCCGAAGGAATTAAGATATCAAACTGTAAAAATATCACACTTGAGGACTTCTCCATCGAGGATGCTGCAGGAGATAATATCAAAGTCACGGATACGGATGGCGTCGTTTTCCGTCGGGTGAAATCTGGCTGGACGGGCGCGGTGAAGAAGGAAAATGGCGCGTATGGGCTGTACCCGGTGATCTGTAAGAATGTGCTGGTGGAGCAATGCGAGGTGCTTGGCGCCAGCGATGCGGGAATCTACGTGGGACAGTCAGAGAACGTGGTGATCCGCAACAACAAGGTGTACTGGAATGTGGCGGGCATCGAAAGCGAGAACTCGGCCAACGTGGAAATATATGGCAACGAGGCCACGGAAAACACCGGCGGCATACTCGTCTTTGATCTGCCGGGACTCACCCGGTACGGGGAGAACATCAAGGTGTTTGACAACAACATTTATGAGAATAACCTGGAAAACTTCGCCCCCGCAGGCAACATCGTGGCACTGGTGCCGGCAGGAACCGGTCTGCTCATCCTCGCCACGAAAAATGTAGAAGCTAAATACAACACCATCAGAAACAATAAAACGGTTGGGGCTGGCGTCATCAGCTACTTGCTGGTAGATGGCATGACCGGCGGTGGAGAGGCGCTTACCCAAATCGATACCCTCAATACCAACTACCGCGACGATCCGAACTACGATCCCTATCCGGGAAATATTTACCTCCACCACAACACGTATGAGAATAAATACAAGTTTGCCGACCTGGGGAGTGACTTTGGAAAGCTGTTCCTGATGAAATTCGGCCTGAAACTGCCACACGTGGTGTGGGATGGCATCATGGCCGATGACTTCTACCTGCCGGACGGCACTGTGAATGACGCCTTGAGAATCTGTGTAGACGAAGCAGAGGAAGTAAAGACAGCGACCCTGGATGCCGCCAATGATTTTGAAGGGCTAACGGTAAACCCTGAGGTATTCAAGTGCGATGACAAAGCGATATAAAATACTGGGGCTTTGTGCCGTTGTTACGTTTTTTTCCTGCCGGCAAACGAGCGAAAGGCAATCACCGCCGTTAACACAGGGCATTGAACACACGATAGCTGAGAACAGCTCCTATACCAAGGTGGCCCCGCTGAAGCTCACGGATTACGGCTTTTTTTCGGGTAAGCTTTCGGACTTGAATCCCGCCGAAAATGTATTTCCCTACGACCTGAATAGTCCCCTTTTTTCTGACTATGCGTTGAAGCGGCGTTTTGTCTACCTGCCGCAGGGTGAGAAGATTAACTACCGGGATCCCGAAGTACTTGACTTTCCCGCAGGCACGGTGTTGATCAAGAATTTCTATTATGAAGATTCGCAACTGAAAGAAGGCGCGGGCCGAATCATCGAAACACGGCTGCTGGTACGCCGCGATGACGGCTGGCAGGCATTGCCCTACATCTGGAATACCGCGCAAACGGAGGCCTACCTCGAAATTACCGGAGGAACTACTCCCGTTTGGTTGACCCACCAGGCCGAACCCATCATGTACAGCATTCCGTCTATGGCGGAGTGCAAGAGCTGCCACGAGCTGAATGGCGAAATACAGCCGATAGGGCCCAGCGCGCGGCAGTTGAACAAAGACTTCCCGTACGATTCCGGCGCACACAATCAGCTCGCCATGCTGGAAGAGCGCGGGTGGCTTGTGGGTATGCCCGATGCCGAGACCATTCCCGTACTCGCCAGCTACGAAGAGCCCCGCTCCGCCACCCTGGAAGAAAGGGCACGGGCCTACCTGGAAATCAACTGCGCCCACTGCCATAGGCCTGGCGGCCCTGCCAAAAACTCCGGCCTGGACTTGCGCACGCATAACCGCGACCGCTTTTCATTGGGGATAGGGAAGGGGCCGGTGGCGGCAGGGAAGGGCTCGGGAGGACTGAAGTTTGATATCGTACCCGGCAAGCCAGAACAGTCCATTCTCGTATACCGCATGGCCTCCGCAGAACTCTCCGTAATGATGCCCGAGCTGGGCCGAAAGACCGTTCACGCCGAAGGTTTGGAATTGGTGCGGGCCTGGATTGAATCGATGGGGAAGTGAAGTTTTTCGGATTCGAGCCTTATGGGATTTGGCTTTAGATCACGAAAAACCAGTGAATCGTCAAATCGCGTTTACTTCTCCCAACTGATGCCATTTCCTTCGGCCAACATCCTTCCATTCATTTTCCGCATCATGGAGGAGGGCACTAACTTCACCATTATACGGAATTTTCGGCCCGGCAATACAAGTGGTTGGTTCTTTTTAAAGGCGTTCAGCGTTTCAGACACACATTGCCTGGTGGCAATGGGTTTCATCGGCATTTTATCCGCGCGGAAGCCCAACTCTGGCACAATGGGCGTATCGGTGGGGGTAGCTTCTAACACCGTCACATTCACCCGGTACCTGCTCAGCTCTACGTGAAGCCCTAAACCTAAACTGCGGATATACGCCCGCGTACCCGCGTCATTGGCCATGAAAGGAAGTCCGTTTTTGGCTCCCATAGCTGAAACAAGAATGATCCCACCCCTTTTGTGCTGTGCAAATATTTTTGCGAAATGATGTGTGATTTTCAGATGGGTCAGCACACTGGTGTTCACCATTTTTAGAAGATCATCCATTTTTTTCTCAATGAATTCTCCGGGAGCGCCAGTTCCAGCATTTGAGACAACGAGCCCAATGTCGAGTCCATCGATAGCGTTTAAGATCTGTTCGGTCGATTGCTCCCGGGATAAATCGGCGCCAATGGCCTTGTACTGTATGCCGTGTATGGCTTTTAGCTCTTCCCCAAG
>CAYUJK010000454.1:0-3258 GCA_964444895.1 uncultured Roseivirgaceae bacterium | reverse complement strand
TCGAATCAAAACAAATTCATTAAAATGGAGACGAAAACATCAATAGAAAAGTACCCGAAAAGCAAAGCGGTAATCCGCTTCCAGGACTGCGATCCACTGGCGCACCTGAACAACGCGGCCTATCTTGACTACTTTATGAACGCGCGTGAAGACCACCTGAAAGACTTCTATGATTTTGACCTCTACAGGATAGTCCGCGAAAAGGGCTTTGCCTGGGTAGTGGCGCAAAACCAAATCGCCTACCTGAAGCCTGCCCTCTTAATGGAGGAAGTAGTGATCAAGTCATCGGTGATTTTCTTCAATGAAAGCAGCATAGCTGTGGAAATGAGCATGTGGGATGTTACGGAAACACGTCTCAAATCCTTGCTATGGTCGAAGTTCGTGTCAGTTGACGCAGCCACCGGCAAGAAAATCAACATGCCGCCTTTTGTTACCGAGTTACTGAACGAAGTGCTTGTGGATGAGGTAGATATGCGCAAAGGTTTTGACGCTCGGATTGCGGAGCTGCTGGGAAAGTAGGAAGCCCCTATTCTGCCTGAAGCGCGGAAAAAAATATTCACGAACAAGTAGCCGTTCGTTTCGGGCCCGGGAAGTCCGGGCGCCAGAAATGGCGGCTTTTTGTGTGCCAAGCTTGGGTTCTTGCAGGGCAAACGTTATTTTTAATTTTTTTAATCAGCATTTACCGAAAGTACCACAGCCATGGGTAACCAAATCCTTGACATCAAATCCGGCAAGATATTTCCTTTTCAATTTCAAATCCTCGGTGGGATATTTTTGATCATCGGGCTTTCACTTGTAATTCTCAATCCCCTTGTGTCGCCCCTGCTTTTGTTGCCAGGGGTAGGATTGTTCGCTGGCCGGAGAGGCTTTGAGTTCGACATAGCCCGCAACAGGTACCGCGAATACACGGCTTTCCTTTTCGTAAAATTTGGAGGTTGGCGAGAGTACCATGCCGCCGAGATGCTTTATGTGAATGCTGCCAGTGTAAGCCAGCAAATCTACACACAAATAACGGTAGCCTCCACCGTGCGCAATGTAGAGTACAACGCCTACCTAAAGCTCGGTGACGGCACAAAACTCCATCTTCTCAGCTCCAGGAACAAAGCGGCGCTGATGCGAAAATTAGCTGAAATTGCAATATTTTTCAGGTTGGAGGTGGTGGACAATACGATTTAGGGGCTTTTTTCGTCTACGGAAAAAGAAAGGGGAAACTTTGACGGCTTTTCTGAGCATTCAAAGGAGCGCTTATCAAAAGATCCAAAACACGAATTTCCATTTCACTTTTTGGCAACATTTTTGTCAACCTCATTCTTTTGCTCTGGAATAAGGGGAAAGAATCGTTTCGATTGCAGAAGAAACTATTCGGGAGCAAAGAACCTGAATGCCTTTAGAAAATACCGTCTAACACCAAACCACTATAACTATGAAAGCACTTCCCATCTTACTGTTTTTTCCAATCCTTATTTCCTGTCAACACTTTAATCAAAAAAACTATGATAAACCTCAAAAAGTTATCATAGCAGGAAAAGTTCAAAATGTTGATCTCGGATATCACGAGGTGAAGTTGTATATCAACAAAGCGGGGTTCTCACAAACCTCTATGATCGCAAATTCGAACATAACGGGGACTTTCCACGCCACTTTTGAATCCTATACGCCTACCGACTTTATATTAACTTACAAAGGGAGTATGCTGTTTGTGTTGGCTCATCCGGGCGATAGCATGTACATTGAATTTGATGGCAGTACGGAAAACAGAATCGAATTTTTGGAAACAATAAAGTTTTCTGGAGATGCTTCGAAAACCAACCAGGATGCTTCTATATTTCAAGCGCACTACAACTCCTCTTTTTCGGACGAATGGAAAGCCCTGGATAACGCAAAAAAAAGCTATACACCCGAAAAATTTCTTTTGTACCTGGATACTCTGAAAGGAAAAGCAGACCACATGTACAACACGTTCGTTAAGGAAGTTTCGCCGAATAGAGAGACTAAGATTTGGGCAAAAACCCGCTTAGAAAGTTATTACTATGATGCACTGATTTCGTACCCAGGTGAATACACACAGGCCAACTTCGACTACCAAACATTTCGCCTGCCAGGCAACTACTATAAACCTCTCTTCAACTATTTGCCGATAAAACAAGAGAAGCTGATCAGTGGCAGTGCCCTATCTGTTTTTATCAATCGGTTTAATGGCTATTGCAATAAACGCATTTGGAATGACCCGAAAAATCAGAAATACACGTCTCCTGAAGTTAGGGAGGAAATTCCAAGGGAGAAATTGGATTCCCTTTTTGTTCATGGGATCATCACGCACACCCCCGATCCGCTGTTGAGGCAGTTGGCTTTAACCGAATTTGTCAGCCAACATTTTGATCAATCGGACATAGGGATGTACGAAAAGTTTCGACCGGTCTTTGACGACTACATCAAGGTACCTTTTTTGGCGAAACCTTTGGCAGAAAAATATGCGGAACTAAAGGCAGGTACGCATATAAATATATATACCCCGGTAAAAAAAGAGCGTAAACACCTGGCCATAGCTCCTGACGCTCATCTGGAAAAGTTTGAAGATCTATCGGGTAAACAAGCATTTGATTCAATCTTGACAAAGAATAAAGACAAGGTAGTCTATGTAGATTTTTGGGCCACCTGGTGCGGGCCTTGCAAAGAGGAAATGCCGCATTCGAAAACGCTGATGGAAGATCTAAAGGGCAATGAAGTAGCGTTCGTCTATTTATGCATTGATTGTGCGGAGAAGTTATGGAAAGAAGATATTGCAGAATTTCAAATTGGTGGTCAGCACTATTATTTGACGAAAAAACAAAGTGATGAAATAAAAAAGGCCTTCGAAATTCAGGGAATCCCCTACTACCTGTTAGTTGACAAAGATGGAGAGATTGTCGATAAAGGTCATCATTTGAAACCCTACAATATGAGATCCCAAATCTTAAAATTGTTATGAGCCACTTCCCAAAATATTCAATGATTCAAGGCCGGGCAATACAGGCTTGGCCAAAACTCAGGACAAAAAACAGCATAGCTCATGCTTCAAGGGAAATCGGGGACAGCAAAGTTATCTCCTACCTCTTTTGATAACTCCAATAAAGAAAAGGCAGATTTATTGAAACATCTTCCCGAATAAAAAGATATTACTTTTATTGCGATCTAAAAAAAGAAAGTATTGGAAAGGGAAGATATTTTAAGCAAAAAGAAAAACCACCTCTACCTGATTTTAAGTGGTATATTCATCAC
>CAYUJK010000453.1:0-3276 GCA_964444895.1 uncultured Roseivirgaceae bacterium | reverse complement strand
CTTTAGCCAGCATGTAGTTGACGGAAATATGCTTTCCTGCATCGCGGATGAAATGAAGGAAAGAGTAATTTTTGAACCAATCGTAATTATTGACAATCTCTGCGGAGTTGGCGCCAGAATCAAAGTCCAGGAATTTCTCCAATTGCTTCTGCACACCATTCAGGTTGTGCTGAAGCTCCTCTTCAGAAAGCAGGTTCCTTTCCTTGGATTTGCCCGTGGGGTCGCCTACCATGCCCGTAGCCCCGCCTACCAGCGCTATAGGCTTGTGGCCGCACTGCTGCAGGTGCACCAAAATCATGATCTGCACCAGGCTGCCTATATGCAGTGAGTCTGCTGTGGGGTCGAAACCGATATAGGCGGCGGTCATCTCCTTCTGAAACTGCTCCTGTGTACCGGGCATCATGTCGTGGATCATTCCCCGCCACTGCAGTTCGGCAATAAAATCTTTGTTCATCATCACTCTTTATCAATTGGCGGGGCAAATATATAAAAGGCCGGGGGTTTGCAGAAAGATGCGGAGGGATTTTGGCAGGGCAAACCCATTTAAAGACATCAGCCACATACGAAGGTTTCAGGAGAAGTGATGTCTCACAGCCAAAAAAACAACCAATGTAAAAGCGTTGAACAAAATGGTTGCTTAATGACATGCGAAAAGAAGTTAACCTGGCTCACTCAGCCGCCTGACTGGCGGGGTGATCGGACAGTGGTCCCTTCAACCCCATCGGACCGCTGGCGGGTATGCGCACGGGCGCCTACCACGGCAGGCAGGCAGTCCGATGGCTTCAGGAGAAGCGATGCCTTACAGCCAAAAAAGAATCCAAACCGAAAGCAATAAACGCCTTTAAGACCCGGCAAAATATGGTTGCGCCGATTTATCCCAATCATTGGCTTAAAGGGAAAACAGTTTCCCAACTACAAATTAAATCCCAAGCCCGTCTTCAGGGCTTTTTCGTAGTTGGCAAGGTGAAACTTATACAGGTAGGGCGCCTTATGGGCTACGCCTGCCTTCACCTCATCGAGGCGCTGGAGAATGCCGGTGCTGAGGATTTTTCGCTGAAAATTCCGGCGGTCCAGTGGCCGGTCGAGGATGGTTTCATATAGCTTTTGCAGTTCCGGCATAGTAAATTTCTCGGGGAGGAGATTGTAGCCGACAGGATAATAGTTCAGGTGTATCCTCAGGCTCTCCCAGGCTCTCCTCACAATCTCACCATGGTCGTGAATGGTTTTGGGAAGCTGGTGTACGTTGTGCCAATGGCATTCCTCCGAAAAAATATCGGGAACGGCCTTCACTTTGAAATACTCCACCAGCGCATAGTACCCTATGGTAAGAAACCGGTCGTATAGCCAACTCCCCGAAGCATTAAAGGAAAGTCCCTGTACGAATTGTTCGTTGGCTTTGGCCGACGATCGCTGTGTGGCGCCAAAGGTTTCAAACTGCCTTAGAAACACGTCGTTCATCCCCGTCCTTTCCTCCAGAATCCGCCGGGCAGCATCTTCCAGGGGCTCACTTCTCATAATAAATCCGCCGGGCAAGGCCCACTGCTTCACATTGCGCTGTTTTAGCAAAAGCACACGTAGCTCATTATCATGAAACCCAAAGACCACACAATCGACGGATAAGTGCGGTAAATACTTCTCATGACCCTTTGCAAAAAGTTCTTCTATAAAGTGCTCTATGTCCATACGGTATCTCTGGGTTGTCCCTGCTAAATTCGCTGGTGCGTGCCAACCTTATTCAACAAGTTTGGCCAATATCCATAAATATCTCTACTCTCCGAAGGGATTCTTTTTTTCATTGTCAATTCAATTTTGAACATAACGAAAAAACAATTATCATTGTGTATATATGACGCAATGAAAAATTTTAAACAATGAAAAAGATCACACTCAACGTATTGTTGGTTTTCTTATTTGCCATTGGCTGCACGCCACAGGCGGAAGAAACCTCTGTAGATGATATCATCAGCCAAATGACGCTGGAAGAAAAAGCCCGGCTGGTAGTGGGCATGGGAATGAACATTCCCGGCGCTTCCGGCCCTGCGGTAGGAGAAATCAAAGACAAAGTACCGGGTGCTGCCGGAAGTACTTTTGCACTCCCAGCCTTGGGCGTACCCTCCATGGTACTGGCAGACGGCCCGGCGGGTCTGCGCATTTCGCCCGTTCGTGAGGGCGACAGCACTAACACCTACTACTGTACCGCATTCCCAATCGAAACACTGCTGGCTTCCACATGGGATACCGACCTTGTGGAGTCCGTAGGCAAAGCCATGGGAAAAGAAGTAAAGGAATATGGTGTGGATGTATTGCTGGCGCCAGCCCTGAACATTCACCGCAATCCTCTCGGTGGAAGAAACTTTGAGTACTATTCCGAAGATCCCTATCTTTCCGGCTACATGACCGCTGCAATGGTGAATGGTGTAGAATCGAACGGCGTGGGCACATCTATTAAACACTACGCAGCCAACAACCAGGAAACTAACCGGTTCCTGATCAACACTATCGTAAGTGAAAGAGCACTGAGAGAAATCTACCTCCGGGGGTTTGAAATTGCCGTGAAGGAATCGCAACCCTGGACGGTAATGAGTGCCTACAACAAAGTCAACGGCACGTATGCATCGCAAAACCACGACCTGCTCACCACGGTGCTCCGCGATGATTGGGGCTTTGAAGGCTTGGTGATGACCGACTGGTTTGCCGGAAACGACCCCGTAGCACAAATGAAAGCCGGAAACGACCTGCTGATGCCTGGCACGCCCGAACAGGTAGAAAAAATCATCGAAGCGGTAAAAAACGGCGAACTAGAAGAGGCCGTATTGGACACCAACGTGAGAAGAATATTGACGATAGCGCTGCAGTCGCCAGCATATCAAAACTATGCGTATAGCGACAAGCCCGACCTGAGTGAAAATGCGGAAATAGCCCGGATGGCTGCCGCAGAGGGGATGGTTCTTTTGAAAAATGAAAGTAATGCACTTCCTCTCGGGGAACAGGTAAAGAAAATTGCCGCTTTTGGCACTGTATCGTATGATTTCATTGCTGGCGGCACTGGCAGCGGCGACGTGAATGAAGCCTATACCGTATCGCTGGTAGAAGGTCTGGAAAATGCCGGATACGAAGTCGATCCAGGGCTGCGTGCTACCTACGAGCAATATATTGAAGATGAAAAGGCCAAGCTTCCAAAGAAAAGATTCTTTTTCGAGCTGTTGCCACCTATTCCTGAAATGAAAGTGAATGAGGATTTGCTGGCGCAGAAAGCGTCCGAATCAGACATCGCAT
>CAYUJK010000452.1:0-3278 GCA_964444895.1 uncultured Roseivirgaceae bacterium | reverse complement strand
AGAGGCAAGTGTAACTAAGGTGAAGGCAGAAAGGTAGTGTCTCATCGTGCAATGTATTTACACGGAAAGATGAGAAAAACGACTGTAAAAATAAAGCTACTTGTCTTGGCTTGTGCCGGGGATGAGCTTGAGCGGCAACCGGATGACGAACCTGACCAGTTTCACCAGTCCCTGAAACATTTTCTTTTCTTTATTCCAGAAAAACCGGAATTGCCCGAGGAGCGTGCCGTAAAACAAGAGCACCACCTGGTACACAAGCAGCGCTACGATGATCTTCACGAATGCATTGGTGTGCTCATCGAACCCCAGAAAACCAAAATAATAGTCTTTGGTGGCAGCAATGGTAGATCCCGCAAGGCTAAATACAACGAGAATCACAAACACCTGGAATAAACTCTCCACCTGCCACTTCTCCTGTAATTTCAATATCCACGTTTTTATCATTCTTCGTTTGTTTCGCTTTTGGGGCATTAGCTTTAAATCGCAAACTTAGGTATTAGTGCAAAGAAATTGACAAAATCCCGTAATTGCCAATATTTTATTATAAGATTAATACGTCAGCCAGGCTTCCACTTCAAAATCGATCGTGTCGCTCATTTTCATTTTTTGCCAGCCCCGGGTTTTATAGAATGCCGGCAGGCGTTGTGTGTTGATTGTGTCCCAAACCAGGAGGAGCTGTTTTTCCGTAGCATTAAGGCTGTTGGAATACCGAACGTATACCTCAAGTTGCTTGGGCTTTTCCTGTAAATCCGTTGTGATGAAAAAACTGTCCAATTGCTGGTACTTTGGGTCTTTGGCGATGTACCGATGAACGATTTCTGTATCACCCTCTATAACGGACACATCGTAGCGGCCTTTTAGCCGGCCAGGGGTCAGCTTCATATCGTCAAACACCTGGAATTCGCGGCGCCAGCCGGTGGAGTCCAGCCGCATTTGGGTGGAATCGGCCTCGCCGTTGAGCACAGCTCGTTTTGTCAGCAATGGATTGCCTGAAACCACCTGTCTTTCCAGGGAATCAAGCAATCCATTGATATTGAACCCTTCCTGAGGCTCCTTGCTTTCCCTGGTCACTGGATCACAGGCAACCCAAACGGAAAGGACAAGAGCAACAAATAAAAGGCGAAGAATTCTCATTGATCGGTTATTTGGCTTTGCCCTGGTTCGCTACTGCTTCCATTTTTGCGGCAAGCGCTGCCTCGTCGCCGAGGTAATAGCTCTTGATGGGTTTCAGGTCTTTGTCCAATTCATACACCAGGGGCACGCCTGTGGGAATGTTCAGCTTTAGAATTTCCTCATCAGAAATATTGTCCAGGTATTTGACTAGTGCCCGCAGTGAGTTGCCGTGTGCGGCTACGATCAGCTTTTTGCCGGCTTTGATGTCCGGGGCGATGGTGTTTTTCCAATATGGTACTACCCGCTCTACCGTGTCTTTCAGGCATTCGGTTACGGGCAGTTGATCTTCTGTCAGGTCGCTGTACCGCGAGTCGTTGCCGGGGTAGTAGGCGTCGTCTTTGCTGAGGCTTGGCGGGGGCACATCATAGCTTCTTCTCCAGATGAGCACCTGATCCTCGCCGTATTTCTGGGCCGTTTCTCCTTTGTCCAGACCGGTAAGTCCGCCGTAAAAGCGCTCGTTCAACCTCCATGATCTCTCTACCGGTATCCACAGCAGGTCCATCTCATCCAACGCGATCCACAGCGTGCGGATAGCTCTTTTCAATACCGAAGAATATGATTTGTCAAATGTAAAGCCTTCTTCTTTGAGGAGTTGCCCGGCAGATTTCGCTTCTTCTCTTCCCTTGTCGGTCAGGTCTACATCGGCCCATCCCGTAAATCTGTTTTCAAGGTTCCACTGGCTTTCACCATGTCGCAGTAAGACGATCTTGTACATACTTCAATTTTTTAAGGTTAATAAATATTCGTTTAATTTGGCTGCAAAATTACAACACAGAATCCGGGGGAAACTAATGAAAGTCATCCGACGCCAAAAATAATTAAATGCTGGCACAGATTTAGCTATTAATTCTTTATTTTGGAATAATTATGGTGAACGTATACTGAAAGATTGATGAGGATAGCATTTACATTTTTCCTTTTTTTTATTGCGCAAACGGCCTTTTCGCAGAGTCCTGTGATCAATAATGTGCGGGCAGCGCTGAAGGCGGGCAGCGCAAAAGAACTGGTGAAGAATTTTAACAATACCGTGGAGTTGAATTTCGACGGCGAAAAATCGAGCTACAGCCGCACACAGGCCGAATTTGTACTGAAAGATTTTTTTAAAAAATACCCACCCTCAGATTTTGAGTATATCCATCAGGGCTCTTCTCAACAAGGACTCACCTACGTAATAGGCAAATACAGCTTTGAAGGTGGCTCTTTCCGCGTGCTGATGTACATCAAAAAGATTAATGATTCGTACCTCGTAGATTTGATTGATTTTAGCAGGGAGTAAGCAAAAAAAAAAATCAAGTCCTGTGATAAAATTCACTAAAATTCAATCCGTTACGCTGAAAAGATTTAAACTCAGTCCCATTTCATTTCGGCTCAGACAAAAATCTTTTTTAACCGCTTCACTCCTTGAATTTCTTAGTGCCTTCGCAGCGTAGCTTCAGCGCTTCTGGAACGCAATTTTATCAAGGAGCCTTTCTAAACTTCACTTTTTGCTATTTTATTAATATTTCGCGGTTTTGGTAGACAAACCTGATATCAAAAATATGCTTTGTTTGATCAGAAATTGACATTCGGGTTTGCTCACATCTTGGCTCGCTCCTGGGCCGCGTGGCCCCGTATCAGGAAGCCGGGCTGCGGAATGATCCACACGGCCCTCCACGCCGCCAAAGATAATTCCGATGCCCTCTTCCTGATACTGATAGAAACCAGTAGTAACAGCCAGCTATTTGACAGTGAGGGATGAGGCTTCTTTTATGCCTTGGGCCTACGGACGGGCAGGTCTCAACCTGCCTTCATGCGATATTCGCTGTCGCCCTAAAGGAATGCGGCAACTTAACTCCCCCCAAAAAACAAAACCCGCGGGTTTTTTGAAATCCTCGCGGGTTATAAAATTATCGATATTCTATCGTTCCATTGTTGCCAAACAAGGCAAGAACTTGGAAGATAAGTTACTGACTATCCTCCTGTCATTCCATCATCAACTTCTTCACGGCATGGTACTCTCCCGCACTGATGGAATACAAGTACACGCCCTGACCCAATCGACCGCTGGATGCCGATCGCGGTTTCCAGCTCAGCTCGTTCCAGCCGCGCTGGAAGTCCGATGTATA
>CAYUJK010000451.1:0-3280 GCA_964444895.1 uncultured Roseivirgaceae bacterium | reverse complement strand
GAAATAGCGCAGGGTAGGATGGAAGCGCTGATTAACTTTCAAACGGTGGTAACAGAACTCACCGGGATGGAACTGAGCAACGCTTCATTGCTGGATGAAGGCACGGCCGCGGCTGAAGCAATGGTGATGATGTTGGAAGCGCGCCCTGCTGCGAAAAAGAACAGCCGGGTGTTTTTTGTTGACAGCCACGTTTTTCCTCAAACGCTGGCAATTCTAAAGACGAGGGCCCAGCCGCTGGGCATCGAAATAGTGCAGGGCGACACCCTGGAAATGCCTGTGGAGCGGGAAGAGCTGTTTGGCGCCCTTATTCAATACCCTGATGCAGAGGGGGGTCTGAGGGAGATAGAGCCTGCCATACGCGGAGCGAAGGAACACGGTATTCTTGTTGGAGTTGCCGCAGACTTGCTTAGCCTCACCCTGCTAAGGCCTCCCGGTGAAATGGGCGCCGATGTGGTAGTGGGGTCTTCGCAGCGCCTGGGGGTGCCCATGGGTTACGGAGGACCTCATGCAGCTTTTTTCGCTACGCGCGAAGTTTATAAAAGGCTGATTCCCGGAAGAATAATCGGAATATCTGTAGATAAATTTGGCAACAGGGCCTACCGGATGGCTTTGCAAACGCGAGAACAGCACATCAAGCGGGAAAGGGCTACCTCCAATATCTGTACTGCCCAGGTGCTGCTGGCGGTGATGGCCGGTATGTATGCCGTGTACCACGGACCCGAAGGCCTGCGAAACATAGCCTTGAAAATCCACACCCTCGCCCAGATGCTGGACCAGGCGCTGAAAAAAATAGGGATAAAGCAGGAAAACCAATACTACTTCGATACGCTGAAGATCAGGGTATCGCCCCGCGACCTGGAACGAGTGCGAATGAAAGCGGAGCATCGCGATATCAATTTCCGGTATGGAAAAGATCACGTTTTTATTTCCCTGGATGAAACTACGGGCATCGCCGAAATACAAGAGATCATTACGGTCTTGTCGAAAGCTGTTTACGAAGAGGATTTCGACATACAAACCATTGGCAAGCCGGTGGATGTACGCCTGCCCCGGTCTATCACGCGGGTTTCCGACTTTCTGCAGCACGACACATTTTTCCGGTATCGAAAAGAACATGAAATGCTCCGGTACATCAAAAGACTGGAGAGCAAAGACCTGTCGCTGGTGCACTCCATGATACCGCTGGGGTCGTGTACCATGAAGCTCAACGCCACCACGGAGATGATTGCCCTTTCCTGGCCGGAATTTGCGGATATCCATCCCTTTGCCCCGGAAAACCAGGCTTTGGGCTACCGCGAAATGTTCCGTCAGCTTGAAAGCTGGCTGTCAGAAATTACCGGATTGGCGGCTACCTCTCTCCAGCCCAACTCAGGCGCCCAGGGCGAATACGCGGGCCTTATGGTGATACGAAGTTATTTTCAGGCCCTGGGCCAGTCGCATCGCAATGTTGTCCTTATCCCGTCTTCCGCACACGGCACAAATCCCGCCAGCGCAGTAATGGCGGGCTTGAAGATCGTGATTGTAAAGTGCGATGAACATGGAAATATTGATGTAGATGATTTGAAATTGAAAGCCGAAGCAGCCGATGTCAACCTCGCGGCTCTCATGGTCACCTACCCCTCTACGCACGGCATATTTGAAGAAAATATCCGCGAAATATGTGCCACGATACACCAGTACGGGGGCCAGGTATACATGGACGGCGCCAACATGAATGCCCAGGTGGGGCTCACGAGCCCCGCGATGATCGGCGCTGATGTGTGCCATATCAACCTTCACAAAACATTCTGTATTCCGCATGGCGGCGGAGGGCCAGGCATGGGGCCTATTTGCGTGGCCGAACACCTGAAACCCTTTTTGCCGGGAAACCCCTTGGTGCCAACCGGTGGAAACCTCGCTGAAACGGCCATATCATCGGCGCCATGGGGCAGTGCTTCTATTCTCACCATTTCTTATGCGTACATCGCCATGATGGGGGGAGCCGGCCTGAAGCGGGCCACACAAATAGCGATTTTGAGTGCTAATTATATAAAAGACAGGCTGAAAGGCCATTACAACATTCTATACTTGGGAAAGAGGGGAAGAGCCGGACACGAGATGATCGTAGACTGCAGGGAATTCAAAAAGGTAGGCATTGAGGTGGAAGACATTGCAAAGCGTCTTATGGACTATGGATTTCATGCACCTACGGTTTCATTTCCCGTGTCCGGCACCTTGATGATCGAGCCCACAGAAAGTGAATCGAAGGAAGAGATAGACCGGTTTGTGGAGGCGATGATTTCCATCAGGCAAGAAATAGCGGAAGTGTGGAATCGGGTTTATAGCCAGGAAGACAATGTGTTGAAAAATGCCCCTCATACCCTGGAGGCCATCGCGGTTGAAAACTGGAGTCATCCCTACAGTCGCGAGAAAGCGGTGTTTCCCTTGCCTTATGTGCGGGCAGCGAAATTCTGGCCGTCTGTGGGCCGCGTAGATAACGCCTACGGCGACCGCCACCTCATGTGCTCGTGCGCATCGCTCAATTCGTACCAGGAGCAGGGAGTTGCTGATGCCCGGCAGCCGGAGCGCTTCAGGCGCCAGGGGGCAGATGCAGTTTTCTGAACAGGATAAAAAAATATCGGCGAAAGCGCCATCTGCGGCAGTTGCTTAAGTCCCACCCTTCACTTGCCGGGATTGTGTTTTCGCCCCAGCGTACTTGTATTACTATTAAACCTCTGTCAAAATGAAAAAATCTATTGAACAAAATGCATCGACGAGAGGGTGGGCGTCTCCATCCGTCGTCATTCGGGGTTTTGATGTTGCCGTCAACGGCATTTCCAAAAACCTTTTGCGCGTCGCCACTTTCCAGGCGAAAGCCTGCGAATGTGCCTACATTGTAAGCCAACACGGGTATATTGATGTGTGGAATTTGGAGATCATAAACAGTACCGCACACGTTAATTCGGCCAGGGGAGGGGCCCTGGAGTCATGAAAATATTTTCAAATAAATCGTCGGGAGGCGTCTCTGAAGAAGGAGGGAAGCTCACACGCCGTCAGGCCATTGCCCGGGGTGGAATGGCCCTGGGTACAGGGATGTTGTTGCCGGGTCAACTGGCCGCCGATATCACCGGGGTCAGCTCATCTCCCAAGTTTGGGTGGAGCTCTACCGCAGCAGGTGGCCCTGTCGTATTCACACATACTACCGTGGTGACCGGCGATGCCAACAGGGCCCAGCTCAAAGATGTGGCCCTGGCCGTAAGCGATGGCAAGATCGCCGCTATTGGCCCTACAGATACCGTAC
>CAYUJK010000450.1:0-3280 GCA_964444895.1 uncultured Roseivirgaceae bacterium | reverse complement strand
TACCAGGGCTTTGCCCTTGCTAAAGCAATACAAGTTTCCCGCCACCTTGTTTATCAATACCGAAACCGTAGGTGGCGGCGACTACATGAGCTGGGGCGAAATAAAAGCAGCCATGGAAAACAGCGTCGAAATTGGCAACCACACCCATACCCACGCATTTTTCCTGAACATGCCACGCCAGGAAAGGTACAAAACGTTCAAAAATGAAATAGAGACGGCGCAGAAGATCCTTTCTGAAAACCTGGGAATAACACCGGAGCTATTCGCCTATCCCTATGGCGAGTTTGATCCAGAAATGCGGTCTATCGTTAAAAAAGAGGGCTTTAAAGCCGCGGCGGCACAAAATTCCGGGGTCATTTTCGCCGGATCGGATCGCTATGCCATACCCCGCTTCCCCATGGCGGAAGCCTACGCCGATATCGATAAATTTGCCGAAAAAGCGAACATGAAGGCACTGAGGCTAACGCACAAGAAACCGGGAAGCTACATGCTGCCCGACAAACAGGAACCTCCCGAACTCACGATCACGTTTAGCGGTGAAGACCTGGACATTTCGCGCGTACAGTGCTTTACACAGGGCGGAACCTGCCAGGTGCACACCGCCACGCGAAACGACGGAGTGGTCACGCTGAGTGTATCAGCTCAGGCGCCCCTGAGAGCGAGAAGGACACTCTATACCATCACAGTGCCCTCCAGAAGCGGCGGCTGGTATTGGTATAGTCATTTGTGGATCAATCCTGATGTGCGAGAATGACCCCGTGCTTAATTATTTTTTTCGCTTGCGAATCAAAACATGCGAATTTTTATATCTTTGTCGCCTGAGATGGCCGTTCACAGAAAACAAATCATCGATCAGAGTTTAATGGATATTACAATCAACCGGCTATGCCATCAGTTGATTGAATACCACGGCGATTTTTCCAACTCCGTAATGATCGGCCTGCAGCCCCGAGGCATTTTCCTGGCCCAGCGCCTGGCAAATCGCCTTAAAGAATTTACCAAAAAGGACGTTAAGACCGGCCACCTGGACATCACATTCTACCGGGATGATTTTCGCCGCCGCGATGCCCCGCTAAAGGCAAACACTACCAAAATAGATTTTACTACGGAAGACAAAAACGTGATCCTGGTGGACGACGTGCTCTACACCGGGCGCAGCGTGCGTGCTGCCCTTGACGCGATGAACGCCTTCGGTCGCCCGGCAAAGGTAGAATTGCTGGTACTCATCAACCGGAAATACACCCGGCACTTGCCCATAGAGCCCGACTACGTGGGCCAGTCGGTAAACACGCTCAGCTCACAGCGGGTGCAGGTAGAATGGACGGACCAGGGCTTCAAGAAAGACAGTATATGGTTAGTAAATATAGATGAATAACTCATGGCCGGACTAAGCGTAAATCATCTGCTGGGAATTAAAGACCTCACCCCCGACGACATTCATTTGATTTTTGAAACAGCAGATAATTTTAAGGAAGTCATCAACCGGCCCATCAAAAAAGTGCCCTCGCTGCGCGATATCACCATTGCCAATGTTTTTTTTGAAAACTCCACCCGAACCCGGCTGTCCTTTGAGCTGGCCGAGAAACGGCTCTCCGCCGACGTTATCAATTTTTCGTCGTCCAGCAGCTCTGTAAAAAAAGGGGAAACCCTGCTGGATACAGTAAATAACATCCTTGCCATGAAGGTGGACATGATCGTGATGCGGCACAATAGCCCGGGCGCGCCCCACTTCCTGGCACGCCACATCAAAGCTAACATCATCAATGCCGGCGACGGCACACACGAGCACCCCACCCAGGCCCTGCTCGACACCTACTCCATACGCGCCAGGCACAAAAAAATAAAAGGACTTAAAGTAGCCATCATTGGTGATATCCTGCACTCCAGGGTAGCGCTATCTAATATTTTCGCCCTGCAAAAGCTGGGAGCAGAAGTGATGGTATGCGGGCCCAACACGCTTTTGCCAAAACACATCGGTTCTTTGGGGGTAAAAGTAGAGCTCGACGTGTTCAAAGCGTTACAGTGGTGCGACGTAGCCAATGTGTTGCGCATCCAACTGGAAAGGCAGCACATCAAGTATTTCCCTTCAATCAGGGAATATTCACTTTACTACGGCATCAACAAGGCGCTGCTGGAAAGGCTGGACAAAAAAATCACTATTATGCACCCCGGTCCTATCAATCGCGGGGTAGAGCTGAACAGTGACGTAGCCGACTCGGAGCATTCCATCATCCTGGAACAGGTGGAAAACGGGGTCGCTATCAGGATGGCCGTGCTCTACCTGCTGGCTTCTTCGCCTGGTGGCGAGATCAAGGCTTAAGTACGAAGTCGGTAAGATTTATTAAAGATTAGGTTTTTGTTCCGGTCAAACACTGAATACGAATCAAACAATATTCAATATTCAATCTGCAATAATCAACTATCAACGAGTTGCCGCTTCCCAACTCAATAACTCAATAACGAATAACCAGCTATGAAGAAAAACCTGGCGCCATCCGACCCAAAGAGAAAGGAAAAGCTTGAAGCCTTTGACCGGCTGCTCACCATCATGGACGAGCTGCGCCTCAACTGCCCCTGGGATAAAAAGCAAACCATAGAGTCGATCCGCCACCTTACCATAGAAGAAACCTATGAGCTTTCTGACGCCATTCTTGAAAGCGACCTCCAGGAAGTGAAAAAAGAACTGGGCGACATCATCCTGCACATAGTATTCTACGCCCGTATTGCCTCGGAACAAGGGGTCTTTGACGTTGCCGACGTGCTGAATGGTATCTGTGAAAAGCTGATCCGCCGCCACCCGCACATCTACAGTGACGTGGAAGCAAACGACGAAGAAACCGTAAAGGCCAACTGGGAAAAAATAAAGCTGAAAGAGAAGGGCAACACCTCCGTGCTGGGCGGCGTACCGAAGTCTTTGCCCGCACTGGTGAAGGCCATGCGCATACAGGAAAAGGCCAGGGGGGTGGGTTTCGACTGGGAGAAAAAAGAACAGGTGTGGGAAAAGGTAGAAGAGGAAATGCAGGAGTTCAAAAACGAGTTTAATGTGCAGGACGCCACAGCGATAAACAAGGAAAAAGCCATGAGCGAATTTGGCGACCTGCTCTTTTCACTTATCAACTACGCCCGCTTCATCGACATCAACCCCGAAGAAGCCCTGGAACGTACCAACCTCAAATTCATCAAGCGCTTCCGGTACCTGGAAGAACAATCGGCCAAAGACGGCAAAACCATTGGTGAAATGAACCTGGAAGAAATGGACAGGTATTGGGAAGAGGCGAAG
>CAYUJK010000449.1:0-3295 GCA_964444895.1 uncultured Roseivirgaceae bacterium | reverse complement strand
CAGCCATCAGGGTGAGGGGTAGTTTTTCAATGATGTTAACCGTCCATTCGGGGAAATTGTGGTAACTGAAAAACACACCGGACAGTATCATCATCGGCATTACCACCAGGTTTACCAGGCCATTGCCGACGCGGGTATCTGCCGTGCGGGAAGACGTGAGAATGGCGATGCCTGCAAAGGCTATGTTCCCGGCAATGAATACCAGCAGAAATGCCAGGATGCTGCCGCTGATGGTAACGTTGAAGTAGAAATAGCAAAAAACGATCAATACCACCGCTTCCAGCAGGCTCAGCCCCAGCCGGGCTACAAACTGAGCGGCCATAAACGCACTCTTGCTCATAGGGGTGGCTACCATACGGCGAAGCAGCTTTTTGGATCGCTTGTCGATCATGCCATAGCTGATGCCCCACATACACGACATCATCACCGACATACACAGCAAGCCAGGCATGAGGAAGTCGATGTAGCGAGTTCCTTTTTGATCCAACGGCACGAAATCTCCCGTCCTGGCCACCTCGGGATGGCTTATGGCGGCCTTTAGCTGCAAGTAGGCAAGTTGGGCCTCGGGGTTTGCCGGGTCAAAATGAAAGCCCAGACTGTCCTGATCCAGCTTAATGATGATTTTTGACGATCCTTTCTTGACCATTTTGATGGCCTCGTCCCAATCTGCCGGTATCATCCTGAAATTCACAAAGCCGAGTGTGGGGCTTCCCGTTTTTACGTCAAGATACTGGTCGTTTTCGGTGGCGTTTTTGGTAAGCGCCTGCCAGTCGGGGTTTGAGCTGGCAAGGTCACCGTTGTGAGACACTACCGCCACCTGCTGCACGAGCATGTCTTTTTTTGAAAAGGCGATACCGAGACCCCAGGCCATTAATATAGGGAAGAGGACAGCCCAGAAAATGATGCCGGGCTCTCTGAAAAACTCCTTAAAATTTACGCTGATTAATTGGATAAACTGCTGCATTATTCATTCAAATGTTTTCCTGTCATGGCTATGAATAGGTCGTCAAGGGTCATTTTTCGACATTCCAGCGAACTTAAGGTATAGCCTTTCTCGCCTACTGTTTGTAGAAAACGGGGCAGGTAGCCTACCAGGTCGTCTACGATCACCTCCCACTGATGGTCGCTGTTGCGTTTCACCACTTTTTGGATACGGTCCCGGTCCGGCAGTGCCGACTCGTCAAACACCTCTCTGGTGGTAAAGTGGATGATCTCCCCGCTAATGTACTGTGAAAGAAGCTGGTTCAGCGTACCCTGGGCCAGTATTTTTCCGCTATCCATGATCACAATCCGCTCGCAGAGATACGAAGCCTCCTCCATATAGTGCGTGGTGAGGATCATGGTAGTATTCAATTCCCTCTTGAGCATGTTGAGAATGTCCCACACTTCCCTTCTTGCGGTGGGGTCGAGTCCGGTCGTGGGCTCGTCCAGTAGCAGTATTTCCGGTTGGTTGAGGATCGCGATTCCGAGAGCGAGGCGCTGCCGCTGTCCTCCCGACAAGTTTACTACAAACGATTTACTCTTTTCCGTCAGGTTTACCAGCTCCATCACTTCGCTAACCCGGGAATCTGTCAGATCGAAAAAGCTGGCAAACAGCCTGAGCGTTTCGGCTACGGTAAGTTTTTCAAAAAAGCGTGTTTCCTGTAACGAAAGGCCAATGAGGCGATGCAGGCGTTCCTGGTGGTGGCGCCAGCTCATGCCTTTTAGGGTAATGCTTCCGGAATCGGGTTGCTGGATACCCTCTATCATTTCCACAAGCGTTGTCTTTCCTGCACCATTGGGGCCCAGTAGCGCCATAAACTCTCCCTTGTAGATGTCGAGGTTGATGCCGTCTACGGCCTTTACGCTTTTGAAATGCTTGAAAACATCCTGCACCTGGATGATAGGCTCGCCTTTTCTCATAGCGTCAAAAATAATAAGATTTGAATGAACAATTTGCCGAAAAACTACATTTAAAAATAAAGAAGCAGTTGATTTATATTTTGGTCAGATATGGGTAACTTGGAGAGAAAGATTCGTAATCGGTATTCTGTGTTCAGTATTCTGTAATCAGTAACACGAACCAACACACTAAACACTGAATACGACTAAATCAACCCATTAACTCAATTACTATTAACGACTAGCTAAGACAATGATCGGTTTTTTCGAATATCAATACCTGAAGTACAAGAAAAGCCATTTGAGCAATCTCGTAGCACTGGCCCGGGCAGATGGGCGTGTGGATGATACGGAAATTAAATTTTTGTACGCCATTGGTAAAAAATACGGCCTGAAGGAAAAGCAGATTAAGGATATTCTGGAGGCCGAAAGCAGCTCAAAACTGGAAATACCCGAAAAGTTCTATCAGCGTGTCGGGCAGCTTTATGATGTGGTGGGTATGATGATGGCCGACGAGGTGATCGATAAAAAGGAAATGGAGTTTTGCGAAAATATATGTCAGCAGATGATGTTAAAGACGGAGCTGATCGGTGAAATGGTTAAAATATACGAGCGCGGTGGCGTGCAGGACTTCGAAGAGTGGGAGAACTTTGTGGAAAAGGCAAAAAAATACAAGGCGGAATAAGCCTTGTGGTGCGTATGAAGTGTAAACCAATAACCAGAGAAAATATATGGAAGATTTATTTAAAAAGTTCATTTACACAGGGGTTGGCTTTGTAGCCCATACAGCTGAAAAAATTCAGCAATCTGTAGAAAAACTTATCAAGGAGAACAAGATATCTGCTGAGGAGGGGAAGAAAATAGTAGATGATTTTGTGAAAAATACCCAAACTAAAAAAGATGAGTTTGAAAGCCATCTCAAAGCGGTAGTAAGTAAATTCAACTATGCCAAGGAGGAAGAATTGAAAGCCCTGAGTAAGCGTGTGGATGTTTTGGAGAAAGAACTAAAAAAGCTGTCAAAACCTAAAACGACTAAAAAGAAGGCTTAACAAACCATCATTCCACTATTCCAACCTTCCGCTACTCCGCTATTTTTTTGTGGTTGCTCATGATGGTTTAGCCTACAGAGAAGATTCAAAAAGTATAATGCTATTCCTTTCAAAGGGTGATCGTCCGGCAGAAGTGCTGGACGATCAGTTGTGGTTCAATGGTTAGCTGCGATAAGTTTATTTGCGCGCGGCGGCCACCGATACAAAAGCGTTGAACGTTTTGTTTTCAGGGTTCACCATCACGGGATATTTACCAGCCGGGATTACATTGCCCTTCAGGCCATTTTCCCGGGCAAATTTCGGATCCAACTCCAGGTCACTTTCAAGCACCAGCACCTCTTCATTGATCACCTTGTCGATCTCGC
>CAYUJK010000448.1:1935-3297 GCA_964444895.1 uncultured Roseivirgaceae bacterium | reverse complement strand
TATGCCGAAAACATCTATGGCGAATGGACGAAAGACTTTGTACTCATCCAATGGGACCAGCGAGGCGCGGGGAAAACCTACGGCCAAAACAACGCCCCGGAAGAATTAACGAGGGAATTTTTAATAGAAAACCCTTTGAGCAGCCAGCAGATCGTTTCCGATGGCATTGAACTCTCCGAATACCTGCTAAAGCGGCTCCAAAAGCAGAAGCTGATACTCACCGGCTCCTCATGGGGTTCAATGATTGGCGCACAAATGGCCCTGCAACGGCCTGACCTATTCCATGCCTACATAGCTCATGCACAAGTAGTACACTACTCAAGCAACCTACTCAACGCCTATCAAAAAGTATTGGGATTGGCACGGGAAGCCAATGACGAGGAGTCGGTAGCGCTGCTCGAATCGCTTGGCGAGCCTCCTTACGATTTTGCTCGTGATGCAGGCAAGCTGCTGCGGGTAGTGAAAAAATACGAAGCGCAAGGTTCAGCCCCACCACCGGCAGACTGGTGGAAAGTAAGTGAGGCGTACAACAACGAAAAAGACACCCGGCACCGCTACGATGGCGACGACTACTCCTTTGCCAACTTAATGGGCGATAAGAACCTGGGCATCAAACCCATGGAAGCTGCCAATATTGATTTGCGGGAAACCGGCTTAAGCTATCAAATTCCCGTCTTCTTTATCCACGGCCAACATGACATATTGTGTTCTCAAGAACTCACAAAAGCCTATTTTGATCAAATCAAAGCACCCCAAAAGGAGTTTTTCCTGATAGACGATGCAGCACATGGCTTCAATCAATCGGTTATCAATATGCAGCGTAAGGTGTTGAATGAATATATTTGTCCGAAGATAAAAGAGTAATTCGAACTGCCCTGTTTGTGGCTGTGGAAGACTCCCCTCAGCAGCTATGAGTAGCCCCTCCAGAGTATTGGCTTTCATTTTTGCGCAATTCCGTAATTATCCTTGCTGTACCAATTGCATGTTATGGCAAAAAATGTAACTTAGGTTTTTTGTCACTTTTTACACTGTGATAAAAATGCCATTCGGATGAAGGGGAACAACAGCAATCATAAAGAACGGCTACAAGCGCTGCGGGAGCTGTATCTTCTTGATACCCTCCCCGAAAAAACGTACGATGACATCACCAGTCTGGCGGCGTATATTTGCAACACGCCCATTAGCCTGATCACGCTGCTTGACGAAGACCGGCAGTTCTTTAAGTCGCACCATGGCCTCACCATACAGGAAACCCCTATCGAGGATTCTTTCTGTGCGCATACCCTCTCCCCCACCCACGATCTGTTCTTGGTAAAAGACGCTCGCAAAGACACCCGGTTTATGAACAACCCCCTCGTGACC
>CAYUJK010000448.1:0-1835 GCA_964444895.1 uncultured Roseivirgaceae bacterium | reverse complement strand
GACATCGAGTGCCGAATGAAACACAAAGACGGGCACTGGGTGTGGATAAACGACCGGGGAAGTGTGATCTCGTGGAGCCACGATGGCCGCCCGCTGATCATGACCGGCACCCACACGGACGTTACTGCCCGTAAGCATGTACAAATACAACTCGACAACACCCTTATTGAGCTGAAAGAGCGGATAAAGGAGCAATCATGCCTCTACCACATCAACAGCCTCAGCAACCAAAACCTGGGCATAGAAGAATGGCTGCAGCGGGCAGCGGAGCTGTTACCGGGCGGATGGCAGTACTCAGACATTGCCACGGCCAAAATAGAATACGGCCGGCAGGCATTTTCCTCCCCGGGTCACAAAAAATCAAAATGGTCGCTCACCGCGGAACGCACCACCATAGAGGGCAAGCGGCTGAAAGTAACGGTGAGCTACCACGAAAAGAAACCAGAGCGTGCCGAAGGACCCTTCCTGGTAGAAGAGCGGCAGCTCATCAACAACGTTGCCGAAAACCTGGCGCTGAACCTCAACAACACCGCTGTAGGCAAAGCCAACGAGCTTATTTTGCAATCGACCGACGAGGGTATCTACGGCATAGACGAAAACGGCGTATGCACCTTTATGAACCCCGCGGGCGCCAAAATGCTGGGGTATACAGTAAATGAATGCCTGGGAAAAAACACCCATCAACTCTTTCACTACCGGCACGAAGATGGGCGGCGATACCCACAGAAGGAGTGCCCTATATATACATCCAGGATCAAAAAAGAAGGTTGCCGCGTAGAAAACGAAGTTTATTGGCGCAAGGACGGAACACCATTTTATGTGCGTTATTCTTCTACCCCCATCATCTCTGACGGCAAAAATGTAGGCGCCGTAATTGTATTCAACGACATTACCGAGTCGAGAAAAACACAGGAAAGCATTCGGAAAAGCCGCGAAGAGCTACAGCGGATCATGGACTCTTCGCTGGACATCATCTGTACCATCGATGCCGACGGGAAGTTCGTAAAGGTTGGGGCAGCGGTAAATGAAATTCTGGGGTACGCCACCTGGGAAATGGAAGGCAAAAGCCTCTTCGATTTTCTCCATCCCAATGATCACCTGAAAACCCTGGCCATAGCCGAAGAAGTACTGAAAGTGAAAGTACTCAAAAACTTCGAAAACCATTATGTGAGCAAGGCTGGTGAGATCGTCCCCATTTTGTGGTCGACGCATTGGGACGACGAGCGGCAGCTACTCTACTGTGTGGGCCGGGACATCACCGAAAAGAAAAAAACGGAAAAAAGGCTGCTGCGCCGTGAAAAACGCTTCAGGGCCCTGGTAGAAAACGGCGCTGATGCAGTGGCCATCCTTGGGCTCGACGGCTTCACCTCCTATGTATCCCCCTCTATTAAAAATGTACTGGGCTACAGTGAAGAAGAGGCGCTCAAGCTCAATCTGTTTGAAATCGTACACCCGGAGGATGCGCCTTTGATAACGAAAAAAATAGAAGAGGTGATGAAAAAGCCAGGTGTGCCCATAGCAGGCCACACTTCGCGGGTACAGCATAAGGATGGCTCATGGCGCTGGCTGGAGGCTACACTTACCAACATGCTTCACGATCCGGCCATCAAAGGCATCATTGATAACTTCAGGGACATCACCGAAAGAATCGTCGGCGACCGTTTTGACGCGCTCGAAAGAAGCATCATGGAACGATCGCTGGACGTAGACTTCAATCTCGAAGAATTGCTCGAGGTATTTGCGATTGGGCTGGAAGAAATTTTTCCCGAAATGTACGCTTCCATTTTGAAAGTAGACAAGGGAAAAATGTACAACTTGGCATCGCCCTCGCTGCC
>CAYUJK010000447.1:0-3299 GCA_964444895.1 uncultured Roseivirgaceae bacterium | reverse complement strand
CCTGACATTAAGAAAAACGAGGGCTTCTTAAACCGATACACCAACATCATCAAAGACGAAAACCGCCGCCTCGGCATGCAGGTAGAAAAAGTACTGCAAATGGCCACCCTGGACAAAAAAGAATTTAAGTTGAAAATGGAAAAAGTTGACATTCACGAGATCATCGACAACGCCATTCAGAACATCAATCTTCAGGTAGAAAAACGCGGGGGAGCTATCAAAAAAGACCTGAAAGCCAAAAAACGGGAGATTGTGGCCGATGAAGTCCACCTAACCAATATTATCTACAACCTGCTCGACAATGCCAATAAATATTCTCCTGAAAAACCAGAGATCACCATTACCACGCACAACGTAAACGGCGGATTGTCGGTGAAGGTGGAAGACAAAGGCGTAGGGATGAGCAAGGATGTGCAAAGCAAAATCTTTGAGAAATTTTACCGGGTACCCACGGGCAACCTGCACGATGTAAAGGGCTTCGGACTGGGACTGGCCTACGTGAAAACGATGCTGGAAGCACAGGGAGGCCGAATAGGCGTAAAAAGTATTCAAAATAAAGGAAGCGAATTCGAAATATATTTACCTCAAAATGGACAGTAACAAACTTCTGATCGTAGAAGACGACCCAAACCTGGGGCAGGTGCTATCGGAGTACCTCACCATGAAAGGATACACGACACACCTGGCGCAAAACGGCGAAGAAGGCATGGAGGTATTTCGGTCTGAACATTTCAACATGATCATCCTCGACATCATGATGCCCAAAAAAGATGGCTTCACCCTGGCCCGCGAAATCAGGATACTCAACAAAGATGTTCCCATGATATTTCTCACCGCCAAGTCAATGAAAGAAGATACCATCAAAGGCTTGAAACTCGGCGCGGACGACTACATCACCAAGCCTTTTAGCATGGAGGAGCTGCTGCTGCGCATAAAGGCGATACTCAAGCGAACTACGGCCAATGACGCCGTGCTCAATTCTCACGAGTCCGTATTCCGGTTTGGCAACTGCCAATTCGATTCCGAAAGCCAATCGCTGCTCATCAACGACAAGGCAACGAAACTCACCACTAAAGAATCACAGTTGCTCAAGCTGCTGTGCATCAATTTCAACAAGACCCTATCCCGCACAATGGCGTTGAAGGCGATATGGGGAGACGACAGCTATTTCAACGCCCGCAGCATGGACGTATACATTACCAAGCTACGCAAACACCTCAAAGACGACGACAACATCCGCATACTGACCATGCATGGCGAAGGATTTAAGCTGATAAATACAAGCAAATAACAGGGGGTATTTTTAGTTTAATTTTTCTACATTTAAATTGTATTTTTATCGCCATCGTATGTTCAAAATTATTCCTTCCATTTCCATTTCTGAGGGCAAGATAGTAAAAGCCAAAAGCGGTAATATTGCCGAATTGCTCAAGTACAGCTATAGCCCTGTAGACATAGCCCGCCTTTTTGAAGAACACGGAATGGAGGTGTTGCATTTTGTAGATCTGGACGGCGCCGCCAGGGAATCTCCGGTGAACTACCACGTGCTGGAAACAATAGCCGGCCACACAGGACTAAAAGTGGACTTCAGCGGCGGCATTCGCACCGACGGCGATATCAACAAAGTATTTGAATACGGGGCCACGTATTTTACGGTATCCAGCATAGCCGTTACCAATCAAGACTTGTTTACTTCATGGCTCTTTTCGTACGGCCGCGAAAAAATCGCCCTCAGCGCCGACTCTGTGAACCGGAAAATTCACATTAAAGGCTGGAAGAAGAACACGGAAATCGACATGTTCGAACACATTAGCTACTACTACGATCGCGGACTCAAATACGTGAAGGTTGTGGATATTACCAGGGATGGTTTGCTGGAAGGTCCCAATTTTGAGTTATACGAGGAAGTGGTGGAGAAATATCCCGACGCATGTATTGCAGCCATTGGAGGTATACGCAATGCGGACGATATCAAAAGGCTGAAGGAAATTGGTATTTATGCCGTAATTATCGGGCGGGCCTTGTACGAGGATAAAATAAAACTAAAAGAGTTGGAGAAGTTCAATGCGCCGTAGGGCTATTCGTGCTCAAAAGAAGTGTTGATGTATTTGTTCATGAGGTAGTAAACCAGGTTAAGCGACATCATAGTAAAGTTTTTCGATTCCTTCTTGTCTTCCTCCTTACTACACTTTCCAGGTTCTAATTTCGCAGGTTGGGCACTGAGACTGTCCAATTTATTACAGCATTTGTGCGGAGGATTTGCCACCGAAAATGAAATGGAGAAGATAATAAACAGCAGATAGGCAGTAAATCTCTTTTTCATCTGTTTATTTTTTCATTTTTTAAATCGCTCCGAAGATTGCGTCTTTCATGAGTGGTGTCAAAAAACACGAACTTTCGGAATTAGCCAAATGTGTTTCAAAAAAATTAAGCTTATTTGCCATGATTCCGTTGGCTTAAGCGCATCACTGGCTCTTTAACGTACGAATGCTAAATATAGTTATTAATCTCTTGAAAATTATTTTCAAATTAACACTGAATAATTTTGTAACAAAGCAATATGACGAGTTTTCTGCAGATAGCACAGCTTTTGGGAGGTGAGGTAATCTCCGCCGGGCAAGACACTACCATCGACACTTATTTTTTTGACAGCCGCCGGGCGCTTTTTACCTCAAACAGCTTATTTCTGGCGATTCGCGGCAAAAACAACGATGGTCACCATTTCATTGGCCAGCTCTACGAGGCAGGTGTAAGAAACTTTATGGTAGAAAAGCGCATATCGCCTTTGCCCGGGGCAAACATACTGTTGGTGCCGAATGTAATCACAGCTTTGCAGGCCATCGCCGCCCACCATCGCCGCCAGTTCCAGTACCCCGTGTTAGCCATCACGGGGTCCAATGGCAAAACGATTCTCAAAGAGTGGCTGGGGCAAACGCTGAGCAGGAAATTCAACCTCGTGAAAAGCCCGAAAAGCTACAACTCCCAGTTGGGGACGCCGCTGTCGGTACTACGCATGCAGCCCGACAACACATTTGCCGTGTTTGAATCCGGAATTTCGAAACCAGGCGAGATGCAGAAACTGAAGGAGGTCCTTCAGCCTACCCTGGGCGTTTTTACCACCCTGGGACCGGCCCATGATGAGGGCTTTGAAAGTCGCGAGCAGAAAGCCCGGGAAAAATGGCGCCTGTTTGCCGATGCAGAATCGGTAATCTATTGCCGCGATCATGACATAGTCGACCGGTGCCGTCCGCAAAATGTCAACACTTTCACCTGGGGAAAAAGCCCGGAATCCGACCTCC
>CAYUJK010000446.1:0-3305 GCA_964444895.1 uncultured Roseivirgaceae bacterium | reverse complement strand
TCTTTTACAATCATTTTATGGCAATAATAGAATTTAAATAGGCATTGATGACGTATTTCTCGTCAAACTTTTGTTCTACTTCTTTTCGGCTGTTGTGACCAAAAACCCGGATTTGGTCGTCGGGCAGCCGGAGTAGTTTTTCCATCTTTTCGGCCAGGTCTTTGCTGTCTTTCAGTCGGCACAAGAAGCCGTTGTAGTTGTCTTTCACCACGTTGTTGCAGCCGGGTACGTTGGTGGCAATCAGTGGTTTCTGCATGCTGGCAGCTTCCAGCAGGGTGCGGGGCGTACCTTCGCGATACGATGGCAGCACTACACAATCAGAGTTGGAAATGGCCTGTCGCACGTCGCCCGTAGTGCCCAGGTAGTCAACGATACCTTCAGCCAGCCAGCTGTCGACGATTTTGCGCGGAATACCCCGGCGATGCTTTTCGTCAATAGAGCCCAGTATCTGAAACTTCGCATCTACCCCCTTTTCTTTTAGCCTTTTTACAGCTTCTATGTACTCGATCACCCCTTTGTCATAGATAAGCCGTGATATTAACAGAAACGTGAATTTTTCATTTGTTTTTTTGCTTATTGGGGCAAATTTGCGAAGGTCGATGCCCGAGCCAGGAAGGACGTCGCATATTCCTTCTTTCACGATTTTCTTTCTGCGGAAGAGCACCATGTCATCCTGGTTTTGGAAGAAGATTTTCCGGGGGAACTTAAATGCAAAACGGTATAGCAGAATAGCTATCCGCGAGGCAAAGTTCTTGTCGAGGAATGCCGTTCCGAGCCCACACACATTGTTGATTACCGGTATGCCCAGTATCGACGCGGCGATGGTGCCGTAGATGTTAGGTTTAATGGTGTAGTGAAGGATTACGTCGGGTTTTGCCCGTTTATACTTCAAATATAGTTCGAGAATGAGCAATAAATCTTTGATAGGGTTAACCCCGCGGCTGTCCATCCGTACGTTAAAATGCTCACAGCCCATTTGGGTAAGCAAATCGGAATATTTGTCGTGGGGTGCTATTGTCACTACCTTGTGGCCGTTTTCAAGTAAGGCCTCTACCAATCCCTTTCGGAAATTGTAGATATTCCAGGAAGTGTTTAATACAATGGCTATTTTCATATTGAAAAAATAGTTTCGTAAAAATGTGAAAAAAAATGACGTGAACGAATTTTTAGCTCAAATAATGAATTTAATATTAAATAACTTTGCCGCTTAAAAGGTAATTGGGGCGAGGGACTAAAATCGATACATGGAGAATTTTATAAGTACAAAAAAGAAGAACGAAACGGCTGTGCTGGTGGCTATCATTGGCCCTCATCAGCCGGCTCATAAAGCGCAGGAGTACCTGGATGAGTTGGAGTTTTTGGCCAGCACACTGGGAGTCTCTACCAAAAAGACATTTACCCAGAAACTGGATAAACCCGACACTCGATATTTTGTGGGCAGTGGAAAGGTGGATGAAATATCCGAATATGTGAAAGCCACCGAAACGGACATCGTGATATTTGACGACGACCTGAGCCCCTCGCAATTGCGCAACCTGGAAAAGGTGCTGAAATGCCGCATTTATGACCGCAGCTTGCTGATCCTCGAAATATTCCTGAAACGCGCGCAAACTGCCCAGGCCAAAACCCAGGTGGAGTTGGCCCGCTACCAATACCTCATGCCCCGGCTTACCCGCATGTGGACTCACCTGGAGCGGCAGCGCGGTGGCACAGGCACCAGGGGTGGAGCCGGTGAAAAGGAAATTGAGACCGACCGCCGGATCATCCGCGACCAGATCGCCCTGCTGAAGAAAAAGCTCGAAAAAATAGACCGTCAGAGCTATACCCAGCGAAAGGCAAGGTCAAATGTGGTGCGTGTGGCGCTGGTAGGCTATACCAACGTGGGCAAATCTACCCTGATGAATTTGCTTTCCAAATCAAACGTACATGCCGAAGACAAGCTCTTTGCCACGGTAGATGCCACCGTGCGCAAGGTGGTAATAGACCGCATTCCGTTTTTGCTCTCCGATACCGTGGGCTTTATTCGCAAGTTGCCCCACCATTTGATAGAATCGTTCAAATCTACGCTGGACGAGGTGATCGAGAGTGACGTGCTGCTGCACGTGGTGGACATATCTCACCCGGCCTATCACGATCAGATAGAGGTGGTGGAAAACACCCTGTCGGATATTGGCGCGCTGGAAAAGCCAACGATCTACGTGTTTAATAAAATTGACCAGATAAGCCAACATGAAGAGGAAGGCGAGGATGTCCAGGACTTCAAAATGCACGATAAGCTGTTTAGCGATGAGCGACATAAAGTCTATATATCAGCAAAGGACAAGGTAAACATCGACGATTTGCGCCATAAGCTGATGGAAGAGGTGAAGAAGAAACATTATAGCATTTTCCCGAATTACTTGAAAAATGAAACATATTAATTATTTTTGCGCTCCCAAAAGGGGGATGGTTTTTTGAGTGGCAAATCACTAACTCACAATATCATCAAGTCACAAAATAAGTAAATCACCAAATATCCTGGCCTCGTAGTTCAATGGATAGAATAGAAGTTTCCTAAACTTTTGATACAGGTTCGATTCCTGTCGAGGCTACACCGCCCGCCGGAGCTAATGCGAAGGCGGGCTTTTTTTTAGCATAATTGAAATCAGCCTGTATATTCTATATCGGAATACGGAATATGAAGACATTATCGCTTATCGCGATATTGAGGAAAAAGTTATGTGGAAATCAGCTCTGATGACTAATTCAGTACAATTTACACCGGAGATAATATCATTTGAGCTAACCCAAATTCTAAGACATTGGCGAAATAATATAGAGTAGCTAACTTTCAAGTAAGTTAGATGGAATTATTCCAAATTCGAATATGGAATAATGCCGCTAAAATTGCTCGAAAAACAACCATTTCCTCCATCACACATTCGTCCTTTCGTCGCTCAAGGGGTGTACACAAAAATCTATTGTGTTTAAGTTTTCCAATCAACCCTGAATTCATGACAGAATTCTTAAAACAGTTTTTATAACAACGGAAAACGCAAAAATATAAAATAGATACGTCTTCGAGTTTTGAAAATTGAGATACAATTTTTCGCGCATTTCGCGCATTTCGTTGTTTACTATTAGAAATGGGAATTCTGTTGTACACCTGGTTCAAGCGTACCCTATATCTCTTTAATAAATGGCGGGAGGTAAAATCGCTGTTTTTCGCAGAGAAATATTCCCGGCGAAACATTTAAAAAATCATAGCCTGTGGATTTTAAACAGTATTTTTTTACCTTTTGCCGGTAAATGAAAAAGCTGCTCAA
>CAYUJK010000445.1:0-3313 GCA_964444895.1 uncultured Roseivirgaceae bacterium | reverse complement strand
CGTTGGTTTCTCCCGTTGCATCGCGCATCAACGAGAGTATAGCACAAGAGTTCTGCGAGTGTGCTATCATAGAATGTAATAGATGGAATCACAAAACTTGCTATTGGGGAGATTTTATGTCAAAATGTCATAAATCTTCCCAAAGGATTAGCCATGAGCGAATTCTCAATTTTAAGACAGCAGGCAGGTTTGACAATACCGGAGGTTGCGCGGATAACTGGGTATACTGAACGCACAGTCTACCGATGGGAAGATGGTGCAACCCGCCCCAAGAAGGTTGTGATTGAATTCGTTAAATCCTGTCAATCGGTACGTCAGCAGCAGAAGTCCCTTTTCCGCTTTATAGATCTCTTCGCGGGCATAGGGGGAATGCGTCGGGGATTTGAGCCTATCGGAGGGAACTGCGTCTTTACCAGCGAATGGGATAAATATGCCAAACGCACCTATCTTGCTAATTATGAGTGCAATCATGAGGTAGCTGGCGATATTACCCAAATACCTGCAGAAGAAATTCCTCAGCATGATGTGCTGTTAGCTGGTTTCCCGTGTCAACCTTTTTCGATAGCAGGTGTTTCTAAAAAGAAAGCGCTGAATCGTCCTCACGGCTTCCTGGATGATACCCAAGGCACATTATTCTTTGATGTAGCAAGGATAATTGCTTACCATCGTCCCCAGGTTTTCCTCTTGGAAAATGTTAAAAATCTGGTTAATCACGATAAAGGGCGGACTTTTAAGGTTATTTATCATACCCTCAAGGAGGAACTGGGCTATCACGTTCACTGGAAGGTGCTGGATGCCCGCTCTTGGGTTCCGCAGCATAGAGAGAGGATATTCATAATTGGATTTCGCGATGCCAATGACTTTTCCTTCGACGGGTTAGAAGTACCCTCTCCTTTGTTTGGCCCCAAACTTAAAACAGTTCTTCACCCTGAAGACGGTTCAGAGCGTGCAGAGAAACCCTACACACACGGGCAGATGGCGAGTGTTGCAAGTAAATACACGCTATCCGACCACCTCTGGAATTATTTACAGGGATACGCTGAAAAGCACAGAAAAAAAGGAAACGGTTTTGGTTTTGGCCTGGTCGATTCAGAAGATATTTCACGGACTCTCTCCGCCCGTTATTATAAAGATGGATCAGAAATACTCATAAAACAGAAGGGTAAAAACCCTCGCAGGCTCACGCCAAGAGAGTGTGCGCGTTTAATGGGCTTCGACCAGCCAGGCCAGAAACCTTTTACTATTCCGGTATCAGATACTCAGGCCTACAAGCAGTTTGGTAACGCTGTGGTAGTTCCAGCCGTTGAAGCAATTGCCCGTCATTTGCTTAAATGGATTATCGAGCCAGAAAAGAAAGGACTTATTGCCATTGACTGACGTGGTTACTCCCGAACAACGTAGCCAGATGATGTCTGGAATACGGGGAAAAAACACCAAACCCGAAATGGTAGTAAGAAAGGGATTACATGCTCTTGGGTTTCGATACCGTCTGCATGATCGTAGCTTGCCAGGACAGCCCGACCTGGTTTTTCCGGGCTACCGGGCAGTAGTTTTTGTCCATGGATGTTTCTGGCACGGTCATAGCTGTCACCTTTTCAAGTGGCCTTCAACAAGACAGGAATTCTGGCGAAAAAAGATTACCCGCAATATGGAGAAAGATTCAGAAAACCTGGAACAGCTCACTGAAATCAAGTGGCGTACTTTAGTGATTTGGGAATGTGCCATACGTGGTAAAAACAGGTTGCCTACCGAACAGGTTATACAAGCCATAGCAGAATGGTTGAAAACAGGTACCGACAATTGTGAGATCGGAGGGAAAGAAAGTGGCGCTAGCTGATCTGACTGACTGGATGGATGAGTACACCGGATCACGATTTGTATGGTATGTAAAACGCCTTTCAGCAAATGATACACTTGCCAACAAGTCACATCAGGCTGGCCCCTACATTCCAAAAGAATTTTTGTTTCGTGTCTTCCCCCAAATACATCAACCAGAAGTAGAAAACCCCGATGTATTTTTCCCTTTATATATCGACTCCCATGCGGACGGCAGGCCTAATGCGAGGGCAGTCTGGTATAACAATAGATTACGGGGCGGCACACGTAACGAAGCTCGTGTAACTGGACTGGGTGGTAGCAGTTCCGCACTTCTCGATCCTGACAACACAGGTGCGTTAGCTGTATTCGTTTTTGTCATTAATGAACATGGCGCAGCACAGGAATGCCATGTCTGGGTATGTGAACATGAAACAGAAGAAGACATTATTGAAGATCGTATTGGTCCGATAGAACCTGGACAATGGCTAATCTGGTCAGTTGATGGGAGAACTCAGTCTGATCGGTTCACGGAAGGCAAAACATCCCGATCCTGCTGGTTGGAGCCTGATCAAATCCCCGTTAATTGGCTTGATAGATTTCCCACTGGTGCCGATATTGTCATGAAATCAATAGAATTATGTCCCGGTCACGGCCTGAATCCTGATCACCGTTTGCTGAAACGGCGCTCATGTGAATTTGACATGTTTCGCAGTGTTGAAGCAGCCTTCGAAATGGATCATATCCAAGAGGGGTTTAAAACTATTGATGAGTTTTTAGCACGTGCCCAAACCATTTTACAGAGAAGAAAATCTCGATCAGGGCGTTCTCTTGAACTCCATACAAGGCACATATTCATAGAAGAAGGATTAAAAGAGGGCACGGATTTTTCATATCAACCCGAATCTGAACCAGGGCGAAGGCCTGATTTTCTTTTTCCGTCCCAGATAGATTATAAAAACCCCTTGTTTCCTCAAGACGATTTAAGAATGCTGGCTGTAAAGACTACCTGCAAGGATCGCTGGCGACAGGTTCTGGAAGAGGCTTATAGAATTCCGAACAAACACCTGCTTACACTTCAGGAAGGAGTGTCAGAAAGTCAATTTCGCAAGATGGCCGAAAGCGGTATCCAGCTTGTCGTACCAAGCCCGCTGACAAAGACTTATCCAGAGTCAGTTCGACCTCATCTGCAGTCGCTTGAGAGCTTTATAAGTGATGTCAGGCTGCTCACCATAGGCAAGACTCCGCCTTACCTTTGATAAAACAGGGTCATATGTCCACCATTTATCGCTCGATCTCTGCTACGATAACGCTACGCAGCTTAAAAACTGGATGAACTTTGCAGTGCGAAAGACTTGTCATTGCCGCCGCACCCCCTCCGGTGACCGAAGGAAATCCCTGTGGGACGGCAGCAAGTGACCACTCGCCCCGCCGCGCCAGATGCGCTACTATCACCCACACAGCGAAACGCAGCGCAAGCGAGGCCAGCATGACCACT
>CAYUJK010000444.1:0-3314 GCA_964444895.1 uncultured Roseivirgaceae bacterium | reverse complement strand
ATGTTATTGCGCATTTCCGAAAATTTCAGATGTGCCAGGCTCTTTTCTTCCACGAAACGTGATAGCCGCTGCATCGGCTCAAAATCAATCAGCTCGCCGTTGTAGATCGATGCATTGATATCGGCTTTAAAATCTTTAGAATAGAAATTCAGGTGATTGTCCAGCAAGATGTAAGTGTTCACATCGGCCTGAATCTGTCCCTTGAGATTTTCATCTACCAACCATGACTGCTTGAAATTGTTAAACACATAAAACACGCTATCGATATAAATCCTGTTCAGTGTAGATTCACAAAGTATCTCTACCACATTGTCGACGCGGTTATTTACCGATCCGCTTAGGTTAATTCTACCCCCCATGGTAGAGAGGTTTACATCATTCAGCACCGCTATACGGTTAAGCACACTTAAATTACCTGATATACCGGTGCCCGTAAATTTGCTCAGTTTTAAGCTATTCACTTTGCAGTTAAAGTTCAAATCAATATCCGGCGAGATATTAAATACATACCTGTTTCCGCCTACCTGTACCGTGTCGCGCGAGGCAAAGTTACTTTTCAGCAGTTCATCGAAATCGAGGTAATCAGCACTAAGGTCCGCTTCTATTTTTATGGTTTTTCCGCCTTTGTTGATAAAGCCCGGCAGGTTTTTAAAAAAACCATTGATCAGGAAGTCGCTGTTTCCCACTTTCCCGGAAAAGTTGCTGATGGCCAAGTCGTTCTTTCGAAACATAAAGGAGCCGTTGAAGTGGTTGAATGGCAGGCGCTCTCCCTCCAGTATAAAACTGACATTGTGTAGCAGCACCTCGCCATGTGCGTCAAAGTTCTCTCCTGACTTGCCGTACTTAGGCTTCCCCGAAAACCGGACGTTCACGTCCATCTCTCCGTACGCACTTTTTAGCTTCGAATTGGGAAAAGAGCGGGCCACTGAATTCAAGTTAATCTTTCCAACCACATGGCTTTTGATATATGGGTTTTGAAAATCCAGTATCTCCAGTTCACCTTCCACAGGTCTTCCGTCCAGGGACAGCCGCACACCTTTCAGGCTTAGCTTTGCGCGGGTAAGGTCGCGGTAAATGCCCGATTCAAATTCTCCGGTTAGGTGAATTTCTTTAAATGCTTTGTTGTAGCTGGGGTGAAAAAAAGATGCATTTGCAGCACCGAAGCTCAGCTTTGAGTTTGGGAAGGTCTTTGCTGTATATTCACCCACCACTGTTCCTCTGAAATACAGTTCACCGGTACTTTTATAGCCCTTCAGGTATTCGGCATATTTTTCTGGCAAGATACTGACCAGCGTTTGGGCGCTGGTATTCACACCCTCAAGAGTTAAGTTTACTTTTGTATTTTTCAAATAAGAAACATCTCCCTGCACCTCAAAATCGCCATTTTCGATCTTGATTGCTGACTGCTGGATCGTCAAAAACTTGTTGTCATCATCTACCAACAGCAGCCCTTTTATCGCTGTATTTTTGTTTTTGAAGTACTCCAGCTCATCTATGGTAATGTAGTTAACCAAAAAATCACCATCAATCCGGGTGTTGTAGAGTCGATTAGCATAACGCACTTTAGCAGTGGCCCTGTTTGCATTGAAGGAGATCAGCTTATTGTCGCGATAATCGGCGTAGTGAATGTGTATATTTTTCAGAATCAATTGGATGGCTCCGCTGAAGTTTGTGGTGGCGTCTTCTCGCTTTTTCAATATCTGGTAGTTGTTTTCGCCGAGCGCATTTATTTCCAGGTAGACCTCGCCATTTTCCAGGATAAAATCGTCAACCTCGTAGTCTCCCTTCATCACCCGGAACGGATTGAGGGTAAACCGCGCCGTGTTGATTTTGGCGAGATAGTCCGTCTTAAATTCCACAGAAGAGGGGATGCTCACGTCATCGAGTACTATGCTAATATTGGGAAAGCTCGCCAGGAATGAAACGTCAATTTTCCTTACGTTGACAGGTGCATCCAGGCGTTCATTGGCCCGGCTCACGAAATACTGGATAATGGCATCGCGGTAGAAGTAGGTAAACAGGGACCCCGCAATGAGTACTGCCATAACGAAACCGGCTATCGAGATGAGGGTGTACTTTATAATTTTTCTGGCTTTCAAAAAATGATAATCCATTAATATTCAGCAACAAAATTCATCATAGAAAACGACATATTAAAATGTATAATGAGCAATACCCTACATTTATTTTCTCCGGCCAAAGAACAGCCTTTTTTTGAAAAGATTATTTATTAAAAAACTATTTGCATTAAAAAAATCTTGTTCTACATTTGCAATCCCATTTCGGAGCTACCTCAATAAACGAGGCTTTTTTCCGAACAAAAATGGGGGTCTTAGCCTGCTTTACGGCAGACAGGCTCAGCTGGTTGGGAATTCCCAACTTCACATCGGGAAGACTACTGGTTGAGATAAAGACGATGATTGGGCTCTTAGCTCAGCTGGTTCAGAGCACCTGCCTTACAAGCAGGGGGTCACTGGTTCGAATCCAGTAGGGCCCACTCAACAAAAAGAAAGCGAAGTAGAAATACTTCGCTTTTATTTTTTATGCACTATCTATCTATTCTTTAAAGATGGCTAAATAGCCTCGGCCAACTGTTCTATTCCTTCATCCGAAATTTTATTTTCATTTTCTGGAGGATAGAATTTAGACAAGATTTTCTGAATTAATGAAAAGCTTTCTGGAGACTGAAGTGCAGGAGATACCAATTCATCTATTATTTCACCCACCAATTTTACTTTTTTGGCTTCGTATTGGCTGGACATAAAAGTCTCTTTGCCTACATTCCGATGTAGTAAAATCATCGCATCTAATTTCTTGATCTCTTCTATTAGGTCCATGAGTTTGTATTTCTGCGATTCTTTCATGTCAGTACTTAGTAAATTAATTCGATAAACCCTTTTGGATGTTTTATTCCCCTTCGGTTGCGCTTGGCTTTGGTGAAAAGGTCCATCCAATATAATCTATCACCCATATACAATGGATAGTTCACATGTCCTCTTGGGTACACCTTTACAATATACGCATCAATACCAAATTTAGTCATTGAATTTGGAAATTTGAAATCTGCCAATTCATGCTCAACTGGAATAATCTCTTCATAATCGATAAAGGTAACAAGGTCAAAGTCTGTAGGTTCCGGTTTTTTTGTTGCAAACGAGCCATTGATCCATTGCAAAAGAGGAGCGCTTTTTAATTTTAATTTGAGGGCATCAGAATAGCTGCGGTAAAGCTTGTATAGTTCGACGCGTTCTGGGGTATTCAGGCTGTTTACAAATTCTAACTCAAACTCAGAAATGTTAGTTTTAATATTCAGG
>CAYUJK010000443.1:1621-3330 GCA_964444895.1 uncultured Roseivirgaceae bacterium | reverse complement strand
CTGTATTCACGGGTAAAACAAAATTCTATCGGACGCTGCTATTTGTATTCGGAAAGTAGGGGCAAAAAGAGTTCATTAAATTCAGTGCCGGAGTAAGGATTTTGACTGGTGACCAAATTCCTGTCCCTCACGGCAAAGCTTTTGCCAGGACTGCCCTTCACGTAGTTAAGCCCCATGTTTTTCAATTGTCGCGCTATTTTTCGATGTTCAGGCTTGCCTTTCATAATGAATTTTTCAATGTAGAACTCTTCGAACGGAGTAACGGAGTTCGCCGTGTACCCTTCAAAGGGATTTTCTTTTGCGGGAATAGTGGCAATCAGGGCCGGGGCATGGCATATGAGACCAATGGCTTTTTTCTGCTCGGCAAAGGCCTTTAAAAGCAAAGGCGTTTTTGGATCCTGGCGCAGGTCCACCATTAGTCCTTGTCCCCCGGGGATTACCAAGCCAATGTATTCGCCAGCACGGCTCAATGCCTTTTCCAGGGTTAACGGCTTTGAAAACCCAACATTATTCTTCCAAAATTCGATGGCTTCTTGCTTTAGGCTGGGGTTTTCTGTCCAGTAGTCGTCATTGAGGCTTTCTTTGTCTATAGTAGCCTTTACTCCGTTGGGTGTAGCGAAATCCACTAAATAGCCGTCGGCAACAATGGCGTGATAAGCAAAATAAAACTCATTGAGAAACACGCCGGTTTGACGCTTTTTCTTTCCATTCTTTAGCAAAAGGGTATCTTCGGCACTTAAAACGAAAAGAACCTTCTTTCCCTGTGCCTGAATGGTTTGATAAGAAGAGCAGGCAAGTAGTACGATAAGAATAATTTTATGCTTCATATTTGTTGCTTTTATGAAGGCAAAAATCATCGTCTCTTGGCAGGTTTCCATTTACATATGTAAAGGAATCATAAGAAGGTTACCGGACTTTCTGTGCTCTGATTCGACTCAGTTGTGTAGGGCTTATACCCAAATAAGATGCTATATGATATTGAGGGATGAGCTGTTCTAAATAGGGATATTCTTGCTGAAATATGGCATACCGCTCTTTTGCTTCAAGGGTCACGAGTTCGATTTCACGTTTTTCTTTGCTCACAAAAAAGCGCTCTGCCAATACGCGAGCCAGGCGCTCTATTTTAGGGTATTTGTCGTATAGTCGGGTGATTTGGTCGTACTCTGCAATCAATAGCGTGCAATCCGTTAGGCAATCTATGTCAATGCGATTTTTTTGCCCGGTCACGAGCGATGAGTAAGCGCCAACAAAATCATTTTCTGTAAAAAAGGTTTTGTTGTACTGCTCTCCTTTTTCGTTGCTGAAATAGGCGCGCATTACACCACCTACTACAATCGCCATTCGACTGGAGTATTCTCCTTTTTTTGCAAAGACAGCGCCTTTTTTTAAGCGGCTTTCCGAAAACCTGTTTAAGAATGCCTGGATCGAATCCGAATCAAAATCAACTATTTTTTTTAGGGTTTCCTTTATCACTTCCACCAGCGCTCGCCTTCGACAAGGTACTTTTCTTTGATCAACTGATCATTCAACTCAAATCCAAATCCGGGCCGGTCACTGAGTTGGATGTGGCCATTTTTGATAACGTCTTTGTCATATCCCAGCACATCCGGATCTCCATTGATACCCTTGCCGGCGCGGTTCATCGGGTTCATGATAAATGCTTCGTGGGCCACGAACTCCCTTACAGAGGCAGCAAAATTTGCCGATGC
>CAYUJK010000443.1:0-1521 GCA_964444895.1 uncultured Roseivirgaceae bacterium | reverse complement strand
TCTAACCAGATGGGGCGAACCGGGGCCACGGCGTTGGCGAGGCGCAGGGCACTGTCAAAATCAAACTCCCAGTGGCAATGCACGGCGATGTCAAATTCCCACCCGAGGGCTTCGCGCATGTTGGTATATCCCTTGGCATTTCGGTCGACCTCCAGGTTTGACAGCCTGCGGTTATCAAGTCGGTGCCATTCCTGATCGCGGAGTATGTTCGTTTTGCAGCACGTCCAGCCCTGGCTTTTCATGAGCTCCGCGAATTCCTGGCAGGAATCCGGGCTCAGCATATCGTCAGGGCCTGCTGACGCATAAGCGCGAACTTCGTTGACGTGCTTCCCGCCACCCAAAATCTTGTGAACGGGCTGCTCGGTGATTTTCCCGATAAGGTCCCACATGGCAAATTCAACCCCCGTGATGGCATGGGTGGCTATGCCATGATTTCCGCCGTAATATGAAGTGCGTGTGCTCATTTTAAAAACCAGGTATTCCAGGTCCAGCGGGTCTTGTCCCAATAAAATGGGCTTGCAAACATTGTGAATGATGTCCTTGGCGCCGTAGCCGGTTTCGTCGTGATGGCATTCTCCTATCCCCTCAAGTCCGGCATCGGTCGTAATCCTCACCAGGGGACTCACCCGAAAGCCGATCTTGGTGAGCACACATTCTACATTAGTGATTTTCACCTTGCGGGCAAGTGGATTAGCCAGCAGATCAAGGTAAGGCAAAAACATCATGGCTGGAACCGCCAGCGCTGTGTTTCTGAGGAAGGTTCTTCGTTTCATTTTATGCGCGTTGAAGTTTGATTATGCCTTAAACATAACAAATTTTCTCGTTTTCGTTTTTTTCAAGGAATCTGCTGCTCAAATGGCCTTTCGATTTCTCCTGAAAAAGCCCTAAATTCCGTCATCATTTCCTGTCGCTTTTCAGTCGACAGTATTCACAATTAAAGCACGATGCTATGGACCTCCGCACACCAGTACCAGTCAGCTCTCGCCGCAACTTTCTGAAAACAATAGGGGTTGTTTCCATCGGGTTTCCCTTGTTCAGTGCCTATAGCATTGCCCATAGCCCGGTGTTGGAAGCTATGAACGATCTGCCGGGCAGCTTACAGACGGAGTCGCGCATCAATGCCTGGCTGGAAGTGCTGGAAAACGGCAACATCCGTGTGCTTACTGGTAAAATGGAGCTTGGGCAGGGCATCCTCACGGCCATCGTGCAAGTGGCTGCGGAAGAGCTCAATACAGACCCTGCTAAAGTAGAAATCGTAATGGCCGATACCCAGCGAACGCCCAATGAGGGCTACACGGCGGGCAGCCGATCGGTGGAAACCAGCGCCATGGCGGTGCGCTATGCAGCTGCGGCAGCACGCGAAAAAATTCTGGAACTTGCAGCCGCCATGCTAAAGCAAAAACCGGAAAGCCTGTACCTGTGGGAGGGCGTGGTGCACAGCCGCAGTGATAAGAAGCTAACCCTCGAAGAAATATTAAAGGGCCGGCAAATCGAAGATGAAGTAAAAATGCCGGTAAAACT
>CAYUJK010000442.1:0-3346 GCA_964444895.1 uncultured Roseivirgaceae bacterium | reverse complement strand
CCTTCAAACTCAAAAACCGCTTTTCAAATAGATACCAGGTAATCTGGCTGATCAAAATCACCATTAAAAGTATGAGGATGGAAGAAGCGAGCATGGCCAGGGCCTCTTTTTTGAGAAGCGCCGTAAAGTATTTCACCAGAACGTCGTTCAAGAGCTTGTAAACCGCCCAGTGGAACACATACAGGGAGTAACTATACTTCCCAAAAAAGACCATCACTTTGTTCTCAAATATCTTCCTTACGAATGCCAGGGAGGGTCCTCTTTGAAATGCTGTTATCAGCAAGCTGCCAAACAGCAGGTACACCAGCGTGTAGCCGTAGGTCATCACAAACGGGTTGAATGGGTGAAAGCCGCGGATGACCAATGCGAACATCAGGCCCGATAAGAGTAAAACTCCCACTATCATCTTAAAGGCATGTTTTTCCAGGAACACCCTTCCCTTCTCCTTGCGAATCAGGGTGGCCAGCAAGGCGCCCATAAGCAAGGTATCGATACGGGTAAGGGTATTGGTGTACACAGAGGCGTTGGTCCACACATCACCAAAAACCAAATAGAACCTCGACGCGATCACTACCAAAATAGCCGGAACAACAAACCACAGCAGCCGCTTTCTGAAGAGCAGCACGACAAAGGGCCAGAACAAATAAAACTGCTCTTCGATGGCCAGCGACCAGAAAATATTGAAAATCTCTACCGGGAGCCAGAATCCTTCCTGCAGTATCTTCCAGTTCATGAGGTAGCTCCAGAACCAGAATTGATTTTCTCTGAAATATTCGTAGTCCACAAACTCGTGCGTGGCAAACCAGGGCCACAAGACGGCCAATGCCACAAATAAAATAAGCGTGAAATAGTACAGCGGAAAAATACGCAGCACCCGTCGGCCAAAGAAGTTCTTCCAATAGTGCTTATGCTCTACTGTATCGAGCAATATGCCCGTGATCAAAAACCCGGAAAGCACAAAAAAAAGGTCTACGCCGGCCCATCCCACCTGAGTGAGCCGTATGTAGGGAAACAAATGGTAAAGCAACACCAAAATAATGGCGAGGCCCCGCAGCCCGTCAAGCGAGCGGATATGGCCTTGGTAGCGGTCTAATTGATACTGCATAGAAACCTAAATGGAATTATGGAGAATGGATGAATAGATAATTAAATTATCTCTACCTTTTCAACCTTGTTTTACTAAAAATCCTTAGAAAAAGTATGTTCACTTGCTAAATTGAAGCAAAAAAATAAAAAACTGCAGCATTCCCTAATGAACATTGAAGAATTCAGAAACTATTGCCTGGCAAAAGCCGGCGTTACAGAGGAATTTCCCTTCGGAGAGAATACCCTGGTATACAAAGTGATGGGCAAGATGTTTACCCTGGCAGACGTCGACCTTTTCGAAAGTGCAAACCTGAAATGCCTGCCGGAAAAGGCGGTGGAGCTTCGAGAGAAATACCCGGGCGTAACACCGGGATATCACATGAACAAAAAGCACTGGAACACAGTTATGATGGATGGAAGTATACCTGACAAGCTGATTTATGAATGGATTGACGAATCGTACCGGCTCGTGGCCACTGGACTACCCAAAAAAGTGCAGGAAGAACTCTTTAAATAGTTTTTCTATTATGTTAACCGTCGTCATGGCGCTATTGATGATATGGTCGTGCAGTGGAAATGACCCCGACACACCCCTACCCTCTGGATTTGGCGATGAAACCGAAGACAGCGACACCCTTGTTCAGAATCCGCCGGACACGGCAAAAAATGACACTCCAAATGATCCCCCTTCCGAAAACCACCCCTTGCTGTACCTGGCGCTTGGCGATAGCTACACCATCGGCCAGGGAGTGAGTGAGGAGGAAAGATGGCCGGTACAACTGGTGAGTCAGTTGGCAAGTCATGATCTCAAAATATCCTCGCCAAAAATCATCGCTGTAACGGGCTGGACCACCGGCGACCTAAAAAATGGGATAAAAGCCCAGGCGCCCGACAGCCTTTACGACCTCGTATCACTTTTGATCGGTGTGAACAACCAGTACCGGGGTTATGACATCGACATTTTTGAGATGGAGTTCACACAGTTGCTTACCCAGGCTATCTACCTGGCAAAAGGAAACAAAGACCGGGTGGTGGTTCTCTCCATTCCCGACTACGGGGTCACGCCTTTTGCATCAAGCGCTGACAGGGAAAAAATAGCTTCTGAAATCAACGCGTACAATGCCTTGAAAAAGTCGATATGTGTGAGCAAAGGCGTCGCATTTTACAACATCACCGATATCTCCCGGCAAGCTGCAAGTGACCGGTCCCTGCTGGCCAGTGATAACCTGCACCCCTCCGGGAAAATGTACAAACTGTGGGTGGACTTGATTCAGGCAGATATAGCCCAAAAACTAAAAGATTAATAAATATTATGCGTAATATCGGCGTGTTCAATCACGACACAGCATGGATGTAGCTATCGTCATTATCGGCATCATTTTTATCATCACGGGCATCATTGGCAGCATCGTGCCGGTATTGCCGGGTCCACCCTTGAGTTTTATCGCGCTGCTGCTTATGCAGTTTCGTGAAGAACCCGCCTTCACCTGGAAGTTTATCGTTGTGTGGGGAGGTATCACGCTGCTGGTCACCCTTGTTGACTTCCTGATCCCGTTGCTCGGAGCAAAAAAATACGGTGGTACCCGCTCAGGGATCATCGGCTGCTTCGTGGGCCTCGTGGCGGGCATCTTCTTTGCGCCCATTGGCCTGATCGTCGGTCCGTTCATCGGAGCACTGCTGGGCGAAATAATTGGCGGAAAAACCATCGAAACAGCGCTAAAGCCCGCCATTGGTTCATTCGTCGGTTTTCTTTTCGGCACGGTATTGAAGTTGATTGCCGCTTCGGTAATGGCCTTCTACTTCTTTTCAAATTTATAGTCTCCTCCAATCATAACAATTCAGTCACGCTTCAATAAAGTTGAGTACATCTTGCTAACATTATTTTGGCAAAAAAAGAAAACATGAAGCCACTCGGAATTCTCCTACTCTCTATCGCCACACTTCTGGCATCGAGCAGGCCGCAGCAACAAGCGGAAGAAATGTCCCAAGTATTCACCCTCGCCTTTGGGTCATGCGCCCACCAGGATTCCGAACAGCATTTATGGGGTGAAGTTGTCAAGAACAACCCCAATGTATGGATTTGGCTGGGAGATAATATTTATGGCGATACGGAAGATTTGTACCTTTTGGCAGCAAAATATGAAAAGCAGAAGTCAAATACAGGATACCGGGAACTGATGGCCCGGGCTGCGGTGATCGGCACCTGGGATGACCACGACTACGGCATAAATGACGGAGGAAAAGAATTCCCGATAAAACG
>CAYUJK010000441.1:0-3363 GCA_964444895.1 uncultured Roseivirgaceae bacterium | reverse complement strand
AGGCAGGTCTGATTCAAAATCAGACTCGTCGTCAAGTTACATATCCAGAAGGGTTAGTTTATTGGAAATAGTGCCCGATGGTGTAACTGGCAACACGTCTGATTTTGGTTCAGAAGAGTCTAGGTTCGAGCCCTAGTCGGGCAACAAAATCATCCCGGATTTCGATCCGGGAATTTTTGTTTTGGTGCAAATAGGATCAGAGTATTTCGGCGGTGCAGCAGATGATGCGAAAGCCGGGCTTTGAGCTAAAATCAAATGGATGTCTAAGGTTAAAATTTTTTCAAGTTCGGGGTCTCTATATCTCGCCGAAAAAATCGCGCAGGAATATGGCAAGCCATTGGGCGCGATGGTGATACAGAAATTCAGCGACGGAGAAATCGTTCCTTTTTACAAAGAATCTGTTCGGGGCCACGACGTGTTTTTGATCGGCTCCATGTTTGGCGCCTCAGACAACATTATTGAGCTTTTGCTCATGATTGACGCGGCCAAAAGAGCCAGCGCCAAATACGTAACGGTGGTAGTGCCATATTTTGGTTATGCCCGGCAAGACCGAAAGGACAGGCCGCGAATAGCCATCGCTGCAAAGCTAATGGCCAATGTGCTCACCGCTGCCGGCGCCGACAGAATTATGACGTGTGATCTTCACGCCGGGCAAATCCAGGGGTTTTTTGATATACCCGTTGACCACCTCTATGCATCGTATATTTTCATTCCCTATATCCAAAGCCTGAAACTGAAAAACCTGCTTTTTGCGTCGCCCGATGTAGGAGGTACAAAGCGCGTGAGAGCGTATGCCACACATTTTGGCGCTGAAATGGTAATTTGCGACAAGTACAGGTCGCGCCCCAATGAGGTGGCTGAAATGCGCGTGATTGGTAATGTGGAAGGCAAGGACGTGGTGCTCGTAGATGACATCATAGATACAGGCGGAACCCTGTCAAAAGCGGCCGATATCATTATGGAGCAGGGTGCGAATTCTGTGCGAGCAATATGCACACACCCCATACTTTCCGGTAAGGCCTATGAGAATATTGCTAAGTCCTCCCTTCAGAAATTGGTAGTCACTGACACCATTCCGCTGCGCGAAGAGACGGAAAAAATTGAAGTGATCAGCGTGGCGCAGATGTTTGCCACCTGCATCAAGAAGACGCACAAATACGAATCAATTAATTCTTTATTTATACAAATTTAAATTTATACAAATGAAAACTGTAGAGATTATAGGGTATAAAAGAGCAAATCTCGGCAAGGCAGCCTCAAAGGCTATCAGAAGCGAAGGAAATGTTCCTTGCGTACTTTATGGAGGAAAAGAACACCTTCATTTTTACTCGCCCATGTATCTTTTTAACGAAGTGGTATACAAGCCCGAAGTAGCTTTTGTAAAGCTCAATATCGAAGGAGAGGAGCGCAGGGCCATACTTCAGGATATCCAGTTCCACCCGGTGAACGAAATCATTCTGCATGCCGACTTCCTGGAACTGTTTGACGACAAAGCAATCAAATTGGAGATTCCTGTACGTTTCAAAGGAAATTCTCCCGGTATCCAAAAAGGGGGTAAGCTGATGCAAAAATTGCGTAAAGTAACCGTAAAGGCTTTACCCAACGATATGCCGGAATACATAGAGGTGGACATCAGTACCTTGGAGCTGGGTAAGTCAGTGAAAGTAGGAAGCCTTGTAGCGCAAAACTACGAAATACTGAACAGTCCATTGGTTTCCATCGCCACAGTAGAAATTCCACGATCACTCAGGGGTGCAGCTCAAGGTGAGGAAGAAGGCGCAGAAGAGGAAAAAGCAGAAGAATAGAATAAACACTTTTACGGTGTTAATGAAAAGCTGGGATGTTCATTCCAGCTTTTTTTATGGGCACAGATGCCATGGCAGTGTGCTATTATTAGTACTTTCACAGGCAAAATGCCTGCTACACAAACAACAATGATAATGCAAATACCAAATAATACAAAAGGGCTGATATTTGACCTTGACGGAACATTGGTAGATTCCATGCCCGTACATAAGATTGCCTGGCAGGAAGTGTGTGCTGCCAAAGGGTTTGAGTTTACTGACGAAATATTCTACAAATACGCAGGAGTACCCTCGGAAGAAATCTTCAGGATCATCAACAGGGATTACAAACTTGATTTTGACCCTCAATTTCATAGCAAATTAAAGGAAGAGGCCTACATTCAGAGGCTGAGCCTGGTGGAAATAATTCCGGAAGTAGTGGAGGTAGTTCGCCGTTATTTTGGCAAATTGCCTTTGTCTATCGGCACAGGAAGTCCGAAACGGCATTCCCTTGAAGTATTGAAGAAAGTGGGCTTGGACCAGTACTTCGAAATATTGGTGAGCAAGGAGGATGTAGAAAACGGTAAGCCCGCCCCGGATACTTTCCTTCGGTGCGCCGAGCTGATGAAGGTGTCCCCTGAATTCTGTGTAGTGTTTGAAGATGGTGATGCCGGAATTGAGGCTGCCCATAGAGCGGGGATGTCGGTAATTGATGTGAGAGAGAGCCTGAATGGTGCGGGCTAAGCATTCCGTTGAGGCGCCCGTTTCGCGTTTTATGAAGCGACTTTTAGGCTTCCGGCAGCGCTTTGACAGATCATAATACTGAAACGAAAAGCCAAACAATGATCGATCCTATCAACATTCCGTACGGAACTGCCTATCCCCTGGGTGCAACCTGCTACCCTGAGGGCGTGAATTTCAGTCTTTTTTCCAAGCATGCCGAGCGTGTGGAGTTATGGCTTTTTGATGGGCCGGAGGATGGCGAGCCTTCCAGGATTCTCCCCATGTCCAGGAAAGAAAACCGGACGTTTTATTATTGGCACATGTTTGTAGAAGGGCTTAAGCCGGGACAGCTCTATGGGTACAAGGTGTTCGGACCGTATCGCCCGGAGTCGGGTCTTCGATTTGACAGTGGCAAGCTGCTGCTGGATCCTTATGCCAGGGCCGTGGCCAACTTCGCTAACTACGATCGAGAGCGTGCCAAAAAGGAAGGCGACAACGTAGCCAGCGCGTTGAAATCGGTCGTGATTGATCCCCATGCATATAACTGGGAAAACGATCAGCCGCTCAAACGCCCCTATGCAACTACGGTGATCTATGAAATGCATGTGAAAGGCATGACTGCCCACCCGAGCTCAGGGGTAGCCGATCATTGCAGGGGAACCTACGCCGGAGTGATTGAGAAAATACCCTATTTGAAAGAATTGGGCGTCACCGCCGTGGAATTGATGCCTGTGCAGCAGTTCGATCCGCAGGACGCTATGCCTGGGCGAACGAATTACTGGGGCTATAGCCCTGTCGTTTTTTTTGCTCCCCATGTGGGCTACAGCTCGCAAGACGATCCGGTGGCTGCCTGTAA
>CAYUJK010000440.1:0-3374 GCA_964444895.1 uncultured Roseivirgaceae bacterium | reverse complement strand
CGGCGTCTTTTTTTTACCCCGGAATCTGAGGGGTCAGTATGGGCCGGAATATCCATCTCCATAGTGAAAAACAAATACTTGCTACAAGGACAACCCCAGAAGCCCAAGCAATTACTAAACGTAATGCAAAATTACCCCGATGCCTATCTGGAGATGAAACAGGCCAAGTCCAACTATGACGCCGCTTCGGTGTTTGGGTTTATTGGAGGTTTCTGCATCGGCTACCCCTTAGGCCAGGCGCTGGCAGGCGGTGAGCCTACCTGGGCATTGGCAGGAGTCGGAGCAGGAATGTTGGTCATCTCCATCCCGCTAAGCAGCGCTTACAACAAGCGGGCAAAGAATGCCATAAGGATGTACAATTCGGAAATCAGCGGCGCAGCTATGGAGGAGTATAAGCGAGGAAGATGGGTGCTTAAAGCGGGAATTTCGCCATCAGGAGTGGGAATCACCTGGTTGTTATAGGCGGAAGAGAAAAGCGATGTGATATCGCTCGCAGCATTTGATGCTAAGATTTTCGAATGGGTATTGTGGAACTTTTCAGTAATGTCCCTTTGCAGAAAGTACATATACGATTTTTTCTGCCACTTCGTATATCAGCCTGTGTTCCTGGTTAATTCTTCGAGACCAAAGCCCCGAAAGATTATGTTTCAAAGGCTCAGGTTTTCCTGTGCCGAAAAAAGGATGTTCCTCCAGCTCTTCCAAGAGGACAAGCAGCTTATTGAGAATAACTTTGTTGCCCGACTTTTTGTGTGCTTTAATATCATCTTTGGCTTTGTCGGTAAACTCTAAGTAGTATCCCATGTTACAGGCCCAAAAACTCTTTCAGGTTTTCTTTTTTTACCCGGGTTGTTTTTCCCTCTTTAACCTGCTGGCGACTCTCCTGTATTTTGGCTACAAACTCAGGATTATATGGGCTTTCTTTGGGGACTTCAAACCTGATCTTTAAAGCTTCCATAAAAGCCGTTAATGCTCTGAACTCTTCGGTAGTCTTTGGATGAGCTATAAGTATGTTTTGTGTTTTCATAAAGAAGCATTTTTTGAAGGACTCTATACAAAGTTATTAAATACAAGGTGTAAATACTAATTGGATAATTTTTGGCTTTGCACAGGTGCCCTCCTCGGGAAGTACGTTCCAGAAGCTGAGCCTTAATTTCAACGCTCCTGGCGAGGGATATTTATTTATCTACGTGATCAACCAGAGCAGGATAGATCGAAATGTTTATTTTCCTGCCCGCCGATGCATAGGCCCTGGCGTGGCAGGCGGGCCTGCCCGCCGTATGCGCAAATCTGAAAGTAGCAGGCGGGGACGACTTCCAAATCACCCATACTTCCTCAGCTGATGTGCTACAAGCCGATAGCCTGTTCCAGCTTGTTCCGAATTCACTTCGGAAACTATTATCCTTTTGGATTGGTTATGCCCGCCCCGCCGTAACTTTGTGAAGGCGGGGGAAAACAATAACTTTACGGAAGAAGGCGTACGGCCTAATCGCTTCCTTTATCAGGGGAAAGAATGCCTGCCTGCCGTAGTTTTACGAAGGCAGGGCAGACGCAGTTGGCATTGAATCTTTATGATTTTCACGCCAGGCACTATTGCCTGTCCCGACGCGTAGCGAATCGGGAATCCTGCATTAGGGAGAGCTTTTCCCGAACGACGCTTCGGGATGGCATAACATAGACCCCAAATCCCAGTTTGCCTCGCCTTACCTGGCGATGGAGGGCCGAACGTGAAGAATCTGTCCGGTGGACAGGTTTAGTGAGGAGCCGGCTTGTAGGGGAGGCGGTGATGAGTATTGACCCGGATGGGAAGTGGGTAATTGATCTGATTATGGGGATAATAGCCACAGGCCAGGCTATCTATACCGGGGTAAAGTATAAAGATGCCGGAAAGAACTTTTGGGAAGGGTTTGGTAGATCCCTGGGCCAGTCTACCGCAAGCTATACGGCGGGTAAGCTGATAGAAGGAGCCTTTGGAGGTGTGGGAAATTGGATAAAAGAAGGCAGCAGAGCCGTACGGCGCGGCAGCAGGAGGGATCAACTATGCATTTGGGGGAGATTTCTGGAGTGCTGCAGCAGCGGGCACTTTCTCCTCGGTGGCAGGCTCTGGCTTGCAGGCTTCCGGTGTTTCGGGAGGATGGATGGTAGCGGGTTCAGCAGTATCAGGCGGCATAAGTGCAGAGATAGCCGGTGGAGATTTTTGGCAGGGCGCGGCTACGGGGGCGATAGTGGCAGTGGCGAATCATTTAGTTCATAATTTTTCTCAACGTGATTTACCAACACCTGAGGAGTTGGATGAACGTTTTGGAGAGGATTTTCAAAAATTTGTAAAAACACTAAAAGAGCGATTCGAAGGCCAGGAATTTACGGGTGAAGAATTAAAAAACTATATAGAATCTCAGGATTTCGTTTCTATGCTCACCGATACGCAAAAAGAATTTTTACTTAGGCCTGTTTATGGTAGGGTTGCCGTCTGGACGCAGGAGGGATATGAACTATTTAATAAGGAATTGTTTACATGGATTCCAAATCACTTAAAATTGAATGGCGGCTATTTAGGTAGAGGAGCGGTCATTAACCCTAAAAATACACCAGGTTCTAAAATGATTCACATAAATGATGCATACAATAATTTTTCGGCTATTACAGTAGTGTTTAACGTTACTTATACATATTGAGATGAAAAGTATGATCGTTTTAATTAGTTTAATATTTTGGTTTAGTTGTTTCTTTGATATTCATAATGATGAATTTAAGAAAATACTAGAATTGGCGATAAATAGCAGACCTCTTGATACAATAAAATATGAAGCAAATTTTAACGGGGATAGTTCGGTATTTATTTTGGTAGATGATATTGTTCGTGAGAATTTAGATATTGAAAGTTATGAAGGAATTAAGTTAGGCAAAAAGGTACTATACCTTTTTCCTGAAGAATACCTTTTTACCTTTAAAATCACCAAATACATTCAAATCAAAGAAATGGAATTGAATGAATATGAAGCAATATTAACTATGGCTATAGTAGAAGAAAAAGCATGGACTAAGAAAGAAGAAAAGTTTGGAGTAAGTATCGATTTTAAGAAGATCGAAGGGAATTGGAAGATTGCAAGAGTTTATTAACCCCCTCTCCGGGGGCATCGGTCTTTTTCAACCCAATCCATTTTTATTTGCAGAAGCAATTTTTGGAGATATCGGAGTGACCTTAACGGGTGCAGAAGCGGATATCGGAGGATTTTTTATTTTAGCAGGAGACGATATGGGTAAATTTATACCTTATACTGAGATTGCAGGAGGGACAGGAATAGAAGGAGGAGGAGGGATTGAACTGGGAAGAATTGATGTAGCCGGAGACCCTAGTAACTTTAAGGCTGAATACC
>CAYUJK010000439.1:0-3380 GCA_964444895.1 uncultured Roseivirgaceae bacterium | reverse complement strand
CCGCTGGCAAGGTATTGGCCATCGTTAGAAAAGTCCAGCGCATTGATCACATTGGTATGCCCCAGTCCCATGGTCACTTGCTTTTCGTTTTCCAGGTCGATCAGGACGATGTAGTTGCTCTCAGCCCCTGATACCGGATATCCTCCAACTGCCAGCAGCCGGCCATCGGGCGATACTGCCGAGGCATACAGCATCCCCTCGGGTCCATCACCCACCTGGCAATAAAAGCTCTTCAGCTGCTTTCCTGTCTCCACATCCCACACGCGAATACTCTTGTCTTCCGAAACAGAGATAATCTTCTCGCCATCCGGGGTGTATTTCAGGCTGTATATCTTGCCGGTATGGCCCTGGGGATTGATCATGATACGTGGCACGCCTACTCCATTGCCGGGCTGGGCATTCGCCATTTCAAAAGACAGCAAAAGGAACAGGCTAAAATGAAAAATAAGGCGCTTCATTGTATGTTCTTTTATAGTGCAAAAAAATAAGGTCGATTTCTTTGAGGGAATTTAATACGGCTCGGCCAAAATCCCTTCCTTTTGATGAATTATTGTACTTTTTTTCTACTTTTACCTCCGCTGAAATTCACCTGCACGCACAACTGAAAAGACACAAAATACATCTACAATTGGTGAATACTTTGACAGCTCAACTTGTAACAAACTTAACATTACCTTAATCAAGCGAAATTAATGAAAGACGTAGCAATCGGCATCGATATTGGAGGCACATACTCCAAGGTGGGGATAGTGGACAGCTTCGGAAACTGCCTGAAAGAGAGCTCCATAAGCACCAAAGACCACAAAGAGTTTGACAGCTTTTTTGAAAGTTTGACCGCTGAAATCGAACATCTGAAAAAACCACTGGAAGATCTCATCAAGATAACAGGCATAGGCATCGGTGCTCCAAACGCCAACCACTACACGGGCACCATAGAAGATGCCCCCAATTTGAATTGGAAAGGATCCGTAAGGATAGTAGAGAGATTCGAAAAGCACTATAAGTTGCCCGTCCTGCTCACCAATGATGCCAACGCTGCGGCTATAGGTGAAAAAATATATGGCGCCGCCAAAGACCTCAATGACTTCCTGGTGATAACCCTGGGAACGGGTTTGGGGAGCGGCTTTGTAGCCAACGGCAAGCTGGTATACGGGCACCAGGGATTTGCCGGCGAGCTGGGACACATCATTATTGAAAAGAACGGGCGCATGGGCACCGATGGCCTTCGGGGCTCACTGGAGGCCTACGTATCGGCTACGGGCATGAAGAGGACGATTTTCCAGCTCATGGCCGACAGGCTGGAGGAGAGCCCACTGCGGGATATTCCCTTCACTCACATGACGTCCAAAAAAATATATGAAGCGGCGTTAAAAGGAGATACGCTGGCTCTGGAAGCATTTGAGCTTACCGGAAAGTACCTCGGCGAGGCCCTGGCCATAGCTGTGGCGCACACAAACCCGGAGGCAATTTTTCTCTTTGGCGGACTGGCCAAAGCAGGTGATTTTATCCTAAAGCCCACCAAAAAACACATGGAAGAAAACCTTTTTTACCTGTACCGTGGAAAAGTAAAACTGCTGCCTTCCGGATTGGAAGATACCAACGCCGCCGTGCTGGGCGCCAGCGCACTCGTCTGGGACGCGATCGGGAAGTAAAGGCAGATTAAATGTGAGGCAAAGTTTATCAAATTCCCTTTTCTCTATTAAATTTGCCAGCGATATCAGGAATTCAGGCAGAATCTATCAACGGCACAGGCAAAATACAGCCTATCAGTTTAATACTCGGTTTGGGGAATTTTCAAAAAACAGAGGGCGTACATAAAACCAACTTGTAAACTTTCTGTTATCATAGATAAATGTTTAAAATTTAATTAACAACAATGTCAAATTTTGCTGAATTAAAGATTAATGGTAAAACGTACCAACTGCCCATAATAGAAGGTTCTGAAGGAGAAGTCGCTATTGATATCAGCCAGTTGAGAGCCCAGAGTGGCGTGATTACGTTGGATGTCGGGTTCAAAAATACAGGCTCAACCACCAGCAACATCACTTTTCTCGATGGCGAAAAGGGTATTCTCAGGTACAGGGGATATGGCATCGAAGAGTTGGCAGAGAAATCCACTTTTCTTGAAGTTGCGTATTTGCTGATCTATGGAAAACTGCCCAACCAACAGGAATTTGACAACTTTAACAATAAAATAAAAGAGCACTGGCTTATCCACGAGGACATGAAGAAAATCATTGACGGATTTCCTTCACAAGCGCATCCAATGGGCGTGCTCTCCTCACTGGCCACTTCGCTGACCGCTTTCTTCCCCAAATCGCTGGACCCGAATCGCTCCTGGGAAAAAGTGAATGTAACGATCCACAGGCTCATCGCCAAAATACCTACCCTCGTGGCCATGTCATTTAATAAAGAAAGGGGGCTACCCTTTAACTACCCTGACAACCAGCTCGACTACGTTTCGAACTTCTTGAAGATGATGTTTGCCATACCTTCTGAAGAGTACGAGGTAGATCCTGTAATTGCCGATGCAATGGACAAGATTTTCATTCTACATGCCGACCACGAGCAAAACTGCTCTACCTCTACCGTAAGGATTGTGGGATCTTCCCAGGCAAGCCTTTATGCATCAATAGCTGGTGGCATCAATGCGCTATGGGGACCGCTTCACGGCGGCGCTAACCAGGCTGTGATTGAGATGCTCGAAGAGATTCAGAAAGACGGTGGCAACGTAGAGAAATACGTAAAGAAAGCCAAAGACAAAGACGATCCTTTCAGGCTTATGGGCTTTGGACACAGGGTTTACAAAAACTTCGACCCAAGAGCCAAAATCCTGAAAAAATGGTCAGACCAAATATTGGGCAAGTTGGGTGTAGACACCCCCACGCTTGAAATTGCCAAGAAATTGGAGGAAGTAGCCCTGAAAGACGAGTATTTCGTAGAAAGAAAGCTTTACCCGAATGTGGACTTCTACTCAGGCATCATCATGAATGCCATAGGCATACCTACTCAAATGTTTCCGGTGATGTTTACCATGGGACGACTGCCCGGCTGGATAGCTCAGTGGAAAGAAATGCGAGAAAACAAAGAGCCTATCGGAAGACCGCGACAAATCTACACCGGCGAAAACGAAAGACCTTATACGCCTATTGAGAAGAGGTAAATTGTTAGTGGTTATTAAGTTATTGGGATATTGTTCTTGAAGGCATGGCTTTCTCTATCTATTCTAATGATGCTGCCATGTTAGACAATCATCATCTTAACTTGAACCTTTGCTCCTAATAACTTAATAACTGCGAACCAACAACGAAAACCATGAAAGAAGAGTTCGAAAAAGCCGCCCGTGATGTTCAAAATCTGAGCGAAAAGCCTTCAAACGA
>CAYUJK010000438.1:0-3388 GCA_964444895.1 uncultured Roseivirgaceae bacterium | reverse complement strand
CCCATGTTTCGCGAAAACTGCGTAAGGCTTTTGATCACATCTTCGAGTTTTCGCACGCTGCGTTCCATGTATTCCAGGTTATTGGCCAGCGATTTATCTTTGTTTTCGTATTTCGCGATGTTGATGAGGCCCAGTATCGACTTCAGGGGTGCACTCAGGTCGTGAGAAGCGCTGTACACAAAGCGGTCGAGCTCCTGGTTGGTTTTGATCAATCGCTCCGTCCGCTCCTTTACCCTTTCATCCAGGGTGCGGTTTATTTCCTTGAGTTCTTTGTGGGCGTGGCTGAGCTGGTGGTTGATATCCTGTATTTCGTCGCGCTGCGACACAATTTTTTGGTATTGAGAAGTGAGTTCCCCGTTTTGAACTTCAATTTTCTCCTGTTGTTCCCGGAGTTCTCTCAGCGCTTTTTGCAATTCCTGGGTTCGTTCTTTGATTTTTTCTTCCAGTATTCTTTTGTCTCTTTTGTTTCTTATCGTTTTGGATATGTACGTCAGCAACCCACTCGCTAAGAGAATGAACGCCGCCAGGGCTCTGAACCACCAGGTGGCGTAGAAAGGAGGATGGATGGTGATGTTTAATTGCAAAGCCTCCCGGTTCCATATTCCGAATTCATTGGCGCCCCGTATTTTCAGGGTATATTCGCCGGCCGCGAGGCTGGAATAGGAGACCTGGTTGCGATTTCCCACGTAGTTCCAGTCTCTGTCCAGCCCTTCCATCATGTAGCTGAACTGGTGCTTGCCGGGGTTGCTGTAGTCTGTAAGAAGATACTCAATGGAAAGATAGTTTTCATTGTGTTGCAAGGATAGAGATATGGTCTCGTAAAGGTCTCGAAGTATCTCCTGACCCAGCACCTTCACCGAAGATACCAGCAGAGCCGATTCCGTGTGCTTTTGACTAATGCTGTCGGCATGGAAGATGTTGAAGCCATTGTGCCCGCCAAAAAGGAGGTGACCACCACCCATATTACAGCTTGCAGCCAGCTCGAATATGTTGTTTCTGAGGCCGTAGTTCCGGTTGTAATTGGTGAACGTCTCCTGCTCCGGGTCAAACTTCACCAGGCCATTGTGCGTCCCCATCCATAAATTGCCATCGGGATCTTCTTCAATATTTAGGATGAAGTTAGTGGGCAGTCCATCGAGTATTGTGAAATGCCTGAATTTGCCAGTTTCCCGGTTGTAAAGGTTTAGCCCATTATCTTTCGTGCCGATCCAGATTCGTCCCTTGCTGTCTTCAAAAACCGGACGGGTCATATTGCTGCTCAGGCTTTCGCGGTCACCGGGCTGGTGGGTGTAGGTATCGAGCGAGTCCGTGGTGGCATCATACCGGTAGGCGCCGCTGTTTTCGGTAGTGATCCATAGTTTCCCGTCCGTGCTTTCATAAAGGTATTTTATGTCAATTGAACTGGAGAAAAAAGGATGTTTGGAAGCCCATCGAAGGAGTTTTCTTTCACCTTTGCTGTAGTAATGGATGCCTTTGTATGAGCCCGTCCAGAGCACACCCCTTGAGTCTTCGATCATGGTGAAAATAGGTTCATGAGAAACGTAGATAAACGTCCCGCTTTCTTCCTCTAATTTCTGCAGTCCCTCTTCGCTGCCCACATACAAGCCTCCCTCGCGGTCGCGCAATGTAGCATGTACCCGTGCGGAGCTTATGCTTTTTTGGTTTCCTGGTTGGGGCCTGTAGTTGTGGGCGGTTTGCTGCGTTGCGTGTACCTGGTAGAGGCCATCAAACTTGGTGGCAATCCAATACACATCTTTTTGTTTCGGATCCGGGTACACGTTCATCACGTGCTTATCTTTTATGTCCCTGAATGTTTCGAACGAAGGAGGCCATTTGCTAAAGATGGTCTTGTTGAGGTCGTGAATAAAAATGCCCTCAAACTTTGCGCCTATCCACAACAAGCCGTTTCGGTCTTTGAAAATACACCTGATATGGTCGCTGGCAAGTCCGTTCCTGAGCGTTTCGGTTTTTACAATGCGCGAGTATTGCGTGGTTTCAGGGTCTATTTTCAATATCCCCATGGTGTAGCTGCCTACCCACAATGCGCCCGTTTCATCGTTGAGAATGGCACTTATGCCTTCGTCTTTCAGTTCCTGGTCAAGGCCTTCATTGAAATGAAAGCTGCCAAACTGTTCTTTTTGAGGATCAAACGTACTGATTCCTCTGTGCGTACCTACCCAAAGACGGCCGGTTTCGTCGCCCTCTACAGCATTGACTTGGTTGTGAGCCAGCTTTCGGCCACCAGCGCTTTCTTGAGTGTAGAGCACTCCCGTTTCTGTCGAGGGGTCAAACCGGATGAGCCCGGCATGCGAGCCCAGCCACAGCACGCCGCTGTTATCTTCATAAATATCATTTACGATGAAGTTGTTCGAAAATTGAATGCCAGGCAGAGAAAGGTATTGCCGGAAGCTGTCCTGCTCGCCATCGTACCGGCTAAGGCCGCGGTGTGTGCCGGCCCAAAGGGTGCCCTGGCTGTCGACGAAGAGCGCATTGACTTTGTTGTCCGAGAGGCTGTTTTCATCGCTTTCCTTGTGGTAGTATCGGAGGAACTTGTCCGTTTCCCGGTGGTAACGGTTCAGCCCATTGTCGGTGGCCACCCATACATTACCGCGTGGGTCTTCTACGATGGTGTTGGCAAAGTTGCTGGACAAGGTACCGGAGTCAAGGGGGTGAGAGAGGTAACTCGTCAGCTTATGACCGTAATACTTGCAAACACCGATGTCCTCTATGGCTATCCAAACTACGCCGCGGCTGTCCTGGTAAATATCGCGTACATTTACGCCTGGTAGTCCCTGATCATAAGATATTTGACGGAAGGAAAAGATATCACTTTGTGCCCGAAGCTGACTTGTAAGCACCCAGAGGCAAAACAGTAATGCGAAGTGCTTGATATTATATCCAAAAGAATGCCTCATGATGCAGTGTTATGGATGCACCTAAAAAAGCATGGGCGCATCGGTAGGGTAAAAGTACGATTAATCGCGTAAAATATGTAGGCAAAAAGAGAGGTCTTATCTAAGAAAAATAAGGTTTCGTAGAAGTGTGATTTTCAAACGTTATTTTAGTGGGGTGTTTCCGGCAATGTGTTCTCAATCCGGATTTTATTTGATTTTGCCACATTTGTGGATCGGTTTTCTTCACATATTTGTGAAATTTACTTTTAGCTACCTATGGAAATTTATCTCTGGATTGGTTTTATTGTTCTTATTCTCATTTTTCTCGCACTTGACCTCGGTGTTTTTCATCGAAATGCGCATGCGGTTTCGGCAAAAGAGGCGTTGGTTTGGACGTTGGTTTGGGTGACGGTTTCTCTCGTATTTAACCTTGCCGTTTATTTTATTTATGAAAACAACTGGCTGGGTATTGCTGGCTTGCACCCTGAAGTAAA
>CAYUJK010000437.1:0-3391 GCA_964444895.1 uncultured Roseivirgaceae bacterium | reverse complement strand
GGGCGACTTATTTACCGTGCTCAGGCCGAGCCTGTTCAGCAAAAAGTGAAATTTCTCATAGCCATAGTCTTTCAGCATATACACTGCCGGAATATTCAGCGATCGCGCCAGGGCCTCATTTGCAGGCACGGCGCCGTCAAACGTTTCCAGGTAGTTTTTAGGAGAGAAGCCGTCAAAAAAAGTAGGAATGTCGGGATAGAGTTGCCAGGGTGTGATAATGCCTTCATCCAGCATTCCTGCGAAAAGAAAAGGCTTCAGTATGCTGCCCGTACTCCTACGCGCCTGGTTCATATCTACAAACCGGTGGTGGTCGTCGCCCGAGGCACTCGTATTGCCAATATATGCCAGCACCTCTCCTGTTTCTACTTTGATAATGAGAGCCGAGGCATTATGCACCTGATTATACTTGTTTTCTTCAAAATGCCTGTTGATCACCGTATATGCCCTGCCTTGCAATTCACGATCAATTGTGGTCTTCACCAGGTTTCCTTCGTTGCCGTCGCCAATGGTACGCTGAAGCAAGTGAGGTGCAGCCTGTGGCAATGGATGGGGCGTCCCTGGCAAAGGCTCTGTTAGTGAAAGGGTGTAGGTGAGGGTGTCGATGATGGCTTTGTCCAAAAGCTTTTGCAGAAGGAAATCCCGCTTTTGCTTCAGGCGTTCCTGGTTTTTGCCGGGATACACGAGCGAGGGGCTGTTGGGCAAAACGGCCAATGTAGCGGCCTCTGCCCAGCTCAGCTTCTCTGGGTCTCTGCCAAAGTAGCGCCAGGAAGCAGACTCCAGCCCCACCACATTGCCGCCGAAGGGGGCGTGGGAAGCATACAGCGCTAATATCTCCTTCTTTGACCAGGAAAACTCCAGTCGGGTGGCCAGCAGAATCTCAGTACATTTTTCCCAAACCGTGCGGCTTTTTTGGCGCGACATGCGGATTACCTGCATGGTAAGGGTGCTTCCGCCGCTTACTACACGCCTCGCTTTCAGGTTTCGCACAAGCGACTTGTACAGCGATACCGGGTTAAAACCCGGATGCTTGTAAAAATATGCGTCCTCATATTGCACAATACATGTGGCGAATTTTCCGGGCACATCGCCCGACTGGGGAAATCGCCACTGACCGTCGCTGGCAATTTTGGCGCCCAAGAGCTCTCCTTCTCTGCTTTCAATGGTGGTGGCGTAGGGTTCGTCAAAAAGAGGAGATGGCAGGCTGAAATAATAGAGTACCAGGAGAACAGCACCCGCCAGCAAAAACAAAAAAGTCTTATTTCTCAGGGAGATAAACTTTATCGATTTTCTGAAAAATACATACATAGGTGCCGAAATTTTTTGAAGCAAGTAAAGTGAAAACGATATATCGGGTAATTTTACGTTTAGAAAAATATTATTCCGAAAACCGGAAGCTATTTTTCGAATTTAACAGGGTTCTGCCCGTCTGTATGAAAAAAGCGTTTGCCTTACTCTGCATCTTCTCTGCCTCTTTTTCCATTGCCAAGGAATACGACGGGATCATCATCAGCAATAATGAGCAAATAATTGATATTTCTGACAAGATCAGGTATTATCACCTGGAAACTTCGGATTTTGACCCTATCAACCACCTGGGCACTGATGCATCGAAGATCTCGCAACACAGTGTAAAAGCGAGGCGGGCCGTAGTGGCAAAGTTCACCATGACCAACTCACTTGAGGAAGAGCTGTTCATTCAGATCAGCAATCCCGCCATTGACCGGCTCATTCTGGTAAAAGATGACGGAAAAGAGAAAAAAGTGATTTACGAGGGGGGATTGGATTACAAAAAGTACATCGATAACATCCGCCTGAGCAAATACCTGATCGACCTGAAATCCAAAGACGAAGGCCAGGTTTCTTATACGCTATTTATCGTGGACGACAAGCCCCTGGAAAACCTCTCGCTAAATGTGGGCACCCTTAAGAAGTTCTTTGACGACAAACCTGAGATCAACCTGCTGGAAGGCATGTTCTTTGGCATCTTTTTATTGCTCGTGTTCTACAATCTCTTCCAGTATTTCTCGATCAGAGACTATTCCTATATCTATTTTGGATTTTACTCGGCCACGCTGCTCCTGCTATTTGCCGTGTATAAGGGCTATACGATTGAATATTTTCTGGGTGAAATACCCGAGTTCGGTAAGTATGTGAAACTTCTGGTATGCGCCGCTGGTGTGGTGTCATTGCTGTTTACCATGGAATTTCTGAAAACAGTGATCAATACACCACGAAGACATATATGGCTGCTAAGCTTCATTATTTTCTACATCATCAGCGCCGTGACCCTCCTTTTCGAAGGTGAACAACTGGCTAATTCCATCATCTACTACAACTCCGTTTTTGCCATTATCTTTATCATTTTTATCTCGCTAAACCGGACACGAAACGGATTCAAGCCGGCGCTTTACTACCTGATGGCCTGGTGTATACTGCTGGTCGGCATCGGCACCGCCGTCATGAGAGAGCACGAATTGATCCCCTACAACCTCTTTACGGAACACATTCTGCAATTCAGCGTGCTGGCCCACACCATTGTGCTGTCCTTTGCGATGGCCAATAAGGTGCGCATTTATATCGATAAGAAGAACGAAGCGCAGGAAATTGCCTTGAAGACTGCGATGGAAAATGAGAAGCTGATCATTCATCAGAAACAGATGCTGGAGACGAAGGTATTTGAGCGAACGAAAGACCTGGAGCAATCCATCGAAACGCTGAAAAAACAGGAAGAAGAACTGAAGGAGGCCAACCTCTTTAAAGACAAGGTGTTTTCAGTGATCTCACATGACCTAAAAAGCCCTGTCTCGTCACTCACGGGCATGCTGGAGCTACTGAAACTAAACTCGCTGAGCAGGGAAGAGAAAAGTAAGATCATTGAGAACCTGGACCTGGCATTAAAAAGCACAAAAAATCTGTTGGAGAACATTCTGATCTGGGCTAATCCTAAGCTGGGTAATGGAAAGCAAATTTCCCGGTTCGATCTCCAAAGCATCATCGACGAGGTATTTCAGCTTTTCAGCCTTCAAGCTAAGGCCAAGAAAATAAGCCTGGTAAGCTACGTGTATCCTGGAATAAAAGTAAAAACTGACAAAAACGTGCTGCGGCTGGTGCTCCGCAACCTGATTTCCAATGCGCTCAAGTTCACCGGCAGCGGAGGAAAAATAGAGGTGAGTATAGAAATCCAGAACCAGAACATCACCCTGATGATCAAAGACAATGGCATCGGAATAAGTGAGAAAGACCAACAAGCGCTGTTCAATCGCAACCGGCACTATTCTACCCGCGGCACAGAAAATGAAAAAGGCACCGGTTTGGGTCTCATGCTTTGCAAGGAATTTCTCGAAAAGAGCAATGGCCAGATATCCGTAAAAAGCCATCCTGGCAAAGGCAC
>CAYUJK010000436.1:2769-3393 GCA_964444895.1 uncultured Roseivirgaceae bacterium | reverse complement strand
AGGATGGAATAGAGGAATAGTGGATCGGTGTACTGGCACAGTTGCCGTGCCCTTCGGTGCGGACAGGGAATATTCCAATGAGGCCAGGTCTTTAGCCCTTTTGTTTTCTGGGAGTGAAAGGGCTAAAGCCCTGGGGATGTACTCCCATTTTTTGAACCGTGCCCTGAAGGACACGGCAATGGATAGCGTCACTTTTTACTGAAAACCCTCAAAGTTTTGTATCTTTGAAGCTAGCTCCATCAAACAGAAATGAACATGAACGTCGATACCATAAAAGTTGAGCTTATTGACTGGATCGCAAAACTCAATGACCAAAACTCGATCAACAAACTCCTTGCTCTAAAAAATAAACTAAGTACAAAGAACAAAAAATCAGATGCAAAAATTTTTGGGTCCGGAAAGCATTTGATTGAATATATTGCTGATGACTTTAATGACCCAATTGATCTTTTTAATGAATACCAGAAATGAATTATCTGATTGACACCCATATACTTCTTTGGTATATGGTAGGAGACAAGAGAATCAGCAATGAAATTCAGTCTAAGATTGAAAGTAAAACCAATACAATATTTTTGAGTAACGCCAGCCTTTGGGAAATAGCAATTAAGGTCAGTATAGGAA
>CAYUJK010000436.1:0-2759 GCA_964444895.1 uncultured Roseivirgaceae bacterium | reverse complement strand
AAATTAAAGTTGGCTGGTAGTTTAAGTAATGTGAAAGAATACCTGTCAGAAAAAGGTTTTAGAATTCTTGAGTTTGATTTTACTGACTTAGAAACACTCCAGGTTTTACCATTTCATCATCAAGACCCATTTGATAGATTAATAATAGCCCAAGCCAAAACCAAATCTTTTGAAATCATTACAAATGATAGTCAGGTGACGAGGTATTTCGAATAGAATTTAAAGCTGAAAGGATTATCAACGGCAAGTGAGCTGTTTTTGCTGGAGCGGCCGCTGCCAATCCAAAGGATTACCAGAACGATCAGGTGTTAAAACCCGCGAGGTTTCCGAAAACCTCGCGGGTTTGAATCTCCCTCCCTCCCAATAAATTCCCCTGAAAATTATGCTTTCCCCTTTACTTTAGTAATTTTAAATTTTCCATTTTCAAATAAACCATTAACCCCGATCGAGTATGCTATACGCCCTCTTGGCAGTATTCTTTTTAGCCCTTGTGGCGCCTTTTATCTATCAGCGATCTTCCGTGAAGACTCCTGTATTCCTGGCGGTATGTACAGCGGGGATAGTGGGTTATTTCCTGTCGTTCCTGCCAGATGTGGTCAATGGGCTCACCCCAAGCTTTCACTACTCCTGGGCGGATAGTCTTGGCGTAAGTCTTTCCTTTTATGTAGATGGGCTTAGCCTCTTTTTTGCGCTGCTGATCAGCTTTTTTGGGGTGCTTATCATCCTCTACGCGGGTTATTACATGAAAGGCATGGAGCATGCCAACCGTTTTTTTGCCTATCTCATATTGTTTATGGGCTCCATGCTGGGCCTGGTGCTTTCCGGCAATCTCATCAGCCTGTTTGTTTTCTGGGAACTCACCAGTATCAGTTCGTATTTATTAATAGGTTTTAAAAATAAAGATGAAAAATCCAGGGAAGCCGCCCGGCAGTCTATCCTGGTGACAGGCGGCGGCGGACTTGTACTGCTGGCCGGACTGGTGTTGATCGGAATGGCAGGTGGCTCATACAACATCCCGGAGTTGTTAGCTAATGCCGAGGTCATCCGGGAGCATCCCTACGTAGCGGCTACTATCGTTCTTATTCTCATCGGTGCTTTTACCAAATCGGCACAGTTTCCTTTTCACTTCTGGCTGCCCAATGCTATGCAGGCCCCCACGCCCGTGAGTGCCTACCTGCACTCTGCTACCATGGTGAAGGCGGGTGTTTTCCTCGTCTTTCGCCTCAACCCGATCTTTTCCGGCATTGACCTCTGGCAGATTATTCTCGCTTCTGTGGGCGGCTTTACCATGGTGATGGGCGCTATCGTGGCGTTCAAGGCGGACGATCTCAAGCGCATACTGGCCTTCACTACCATCAGCGCCCTAGGCATCTTTTTTATGATGATAGGTATCGGCTCCGAAATGGCATTGAAAGCGGCCATTGTATATGTGCTGGCCCACGCACTTTATAAGGGTGCCTTGTTTCTTGCCGCCGGCACGCTGGATCACGAATGCGGCACACGAAAAATATCTGAGCTTTCAGGCATCAAAAAAAGGATGCCCTGGACAGCCGCCGCCACCATTTTATCTTGCCTGTCCATGGTGGGCATTATCCCGTTTCTGGGATTCACCGGAAAAGAGCTGCTCTACGAAGCTGCGCTGCATTCCGCGGCGCCTCACTACATTCTTCTCATTTCCCTGGTAACAGCAAGTGTCTTTTTTATGGCCATAGCTATCAAAATTGTTTACCAGGTCTTTTTCATAAAAGCAGAAAATCGCGAAACAACTGTCCCCGAAGCTTCGGGTTTTATGTTTATGCCGCCGCTGGCGTTGGGAGTATTAAGCTTGCTTTTTGGCGTTATGCCTGGGATTTCGGTGCTGCCTCTTTTGGAAAAAGCGTCGGGAAGCATGGCCAATGTGTCGCTGGTATTGGATATGTCGCTGTGGCATGGGTTCAATACCGTTTTGTTTCTCAGCCTTGCTACGCTCGTGTTAGGAATAATACTATTTTCAGTGAATAATATATTTGAAAAAATATACGACAAGCTACCCATGCCTTTATCTGCTATGCCTGAGAAATTTTACGATGGCAGTTTGACAGTGCTTACCCGCTTTTCGCTGTTTCAGACCCGTGCTGTGCAAAATGGCTACTTAAGAAATTATATTTCGATGTTTATTGCTGTATTCTGCCTTCTTGTGGCCTATTACCTGTTTTCTTCCGGCTTTCTTTTTCGTTCGTCAATCGATTTGAAGTTGAATGACATCCGGCTTTACGAGTCGTCGATACTGGCCCTCGTTTCGGTGACGGCGGTGTATATTTTTTATGCCAAGTCGCGCCTCACAGTGATCGCCTCCATAGGCATTATCGGGTATGGCATAGCGCTGGGTTATACGTTTTTCAGTGCTCCTGATGTGGCCATTACCCAGTTTCTGGCCGAAACACTGGGGCTGATCCTATTGGCGGTGATCTTACCCAAGCTGCCTCGCCTTCACGTGTCGAACCAGGGCAGCAAGATCAAGTACTTCCTGGTGTCGCTGGCCTTCGGGGTGTTAATGGTTGTGATCACGCTGATGGTGATGTCGGAGCCGGAAGCCAATGGGCTGAAAGAGTACTTTGTACAAACCAGCTTGCCCCTCGGAAAAGGGGAGAATGTGGTGAATGTTATCCTGGTGGACTTCCGGGCGATGGATACCCTGGGAGAAATTTCGGTGCTGGTGATCACTATGATCGGTATCATCAGTTTGTTGAAGCTAAAACCTGAAAAATCGGAGCTATGAA
>CAYUJK010000435.1:0-3394 GCA_964444895.1 uncultured Roseivirgaceae bacterium | reverse complement strand
CATTTCATCGGATCGATTCCGTTTGTCTTACAGCTTGCCAGTAGCGAGTATATCATCGCTATGCGCTGGGCTGATTCATGAGAACCTGCGAAGAGGTAGTTTTTTCTGCCCAAAGCTATAGGCCTAATTTCGTTTTCAATCTTGTTATTGTCGATTTCCAGTTGACCGTCGGTAGTGAACAAGGTTAGCTCCTTCCATCGTTTCAGTGAATACTCCAGCGCTTTGCCTATCGGAGACTTAGGGGTCACCGCACGATATTGTTCAGTCATCCAAGCATGTAAAGCTTCGAGTTTTGGATGCGTTGCCTGCTGGCGTAATTTCTTTCGTTCGGCTACTGGAAGGTCCTTGATTTGACGCTCTATTTCATAGATATCCTGGAACGCCTGGAGGGCGTGTGCACTGCGTGCCTGATCGTTATCTGCCGCCTCTTTGAAGTAGCGACGTGCATGTGCCATGCAATGTAGCATCTTCACACCTTCACGATGATAAAACTGATCATACGCCGCATACCCATCCGTTTGCAGGAAGCCTCTAAAATCCTTAAGCATTCTTGCCGGGCCATCTTTATTGCGACCGCGTTGGTATTCAAACAACACCAGATTCCGGGTCACGTCTCGATACGCCCACAGGTATCCCTGGTGAGCACTGCCTTTCTTTTCACTGTCCAGCACCCTGATTCCTGTCTCATCCGCCTGGAGGTAATGACTACTCAATATCTTTCGCCTCAGATGGTCGTATAAGGGCGCCAGTATGCCCAATCCCTGGTTGGTCCAGTCCAGTACCGTGTTGTAGTGCAGATTAATTCCAGATCGTTTGAAGATCGCGATCTGACGATAGATCGGCAAGTGGTCTACAAACTTCCCAATGATCAGCATTGCCAGCACAGATGCGCCGGGAATACCCTTTTCAATAGCCCTGTTCGGAAGCTTTCCGATCGCTATGCCTTCTCCTTCCTTACGAACGTACTTGCGACGCACGTAACGCTTCACATAGAACTCCGCAGCCTTTACCTCCAATACCTCGGTAACTTCGTCCTCCAGACGGGTACAACCACTTACATCTTCAGCAGGCTCAATGATAATCTCCTCCCTGCGCAAAGATGAAGGCAAGGCATTACGACCGGGATGTTTCTTCGCTTTAAGCTTCGTCCTGGTCCGATCATGCTCTTTAATGGTGGTCTTCTTAACTTCTACCTCGGCCAGAGGTTCGCTCGATACACCTAATGATAACTGATTATCAGGTGCTTCAGCAACAACCTTAAATCGGTCGCTCCGAGGGCCAAACATCAGCTTTTGCAAGAGTGCCACCTGATGCCTGAGCTGAGTCACCTGATCGATGAGCTCCTCTCTGCTCAGTGTTGTTATGTCTGCTCCCCTGCTCATTGATGAAACAAAGATATCACTTAATGTGTATCGTAGAAGCATTGTGGATCGTATGTTGATAACGTGGTCTATGAGTTACTTTTTTTAGATTCACTCCTGAAAGCACAAAATTAAGTTGCTCAGCAGTGATCACCTGATGAGCTGAACTTCCATCAGGCATCTCGAAAGAACCGTGCTCTAGACGCTTCTGATACAGCCCATATCCATCCTGCTCCCACAGGAGTATTTTTATGCGCTTACGCGCTCGGCAAAGAAAAATGAATAACTCTCCACTCATGGGGTCCTTGCCCAATTCGTTCCTGACCAGGCCGCATAGACTATCAATGCCCTTGCGCATGTCGGTGACGCCACGGTATAGATAACACCTGTGCAGGCGCGTTATGGACAACATCACCGAAGCAGTTCACGCAGCCAGGTTGCCGACGGCTCTCCGTGAAGGATCATGCGGGCACCGGAAGGAAAGATGATCTCACTCCCTCCCGTTCGATCATGGCCTTGAACCCTTATCTCGGTAAACCCAGTACCAGGAACCGAAATAAGTCGCTTGCACCAATAATGAAAAGTCTGATACACAATGTTCCTCTGGCGGCAGAATTCTTTCTTGTTTAGACCAGATGCTTGCCATTCATTGATGACCACCTGCATTTGTTCTGATGTGTACTTCATGATTAACTTTGTTTTCACAAAACAAAGCATTCAAGAACTGCATGGAAAGATGTACTTGGCCGGGTGCTTACCTTTCAACAACAAAACTGTCCCCCCGATCAAAATGAATGTCGTCCTCCGAACGAGAGGATTAGTCAATACCGATACAGATTGAAGAAGCAGATTTGGCGGCGGCCAAACCCAGCCATTAGAGACGCCCCATAGGGCACACCAACATTAAAGCGATATTAAAGAAGACTTAGCTGCACGTGACTTACGAGCACCTCCGCCGGGACCAGGTAGTTACGGCGTGTTTTCACTTCGCTGCAAAGCACACGCGTTCTCTTGAGTTTTCCTTTTTTGAAAAAGCGTCCCTGAAAACGGAAGATGCTGCCTTCCGGGATATCAGACAGCGCTGTGTATTGGTGCGCGTTTGCGTCGTAGGAGCGAATCACCTTGGTCAGTTCGGCATCGGCGAACGAACTGGCCTTCGGATTTTCCATGTGCCGTGATAGCAACGAAAGGATATCGGCCGGAAAGATATCCGCGCGCAACACCGGTTGCATTAGGTTTCGGAAGAAGCTCTTCCACTCTTCACCATGCGGTTCGACTTTGTTCCCAAAACGCACAAACACGTGCAGGTGTGCCACCTCATGGATATAGGTGATTAGGAAGAGATAAGGGTTAAGGTCGCGGTTAAGCGTAATGCGTGTTCGGGAAGGCACTTTGTTGCTGGTGAAATCTCCCACCTTCGATTGCCTGCTTCGCGTTAGCAGAAGGCGAAAAGGGCAATTTTCCCATAGAGAAAAGCAGTAGGCAAACGCGTTGGCAGGAACGTGTTGCAACAGTATTTCTCTAACAGTCTCCGCATTCATAGGCATAAAAAAAGGCTTTAGCGAACCTAAAGCCTTCCCGGGAAAACGTTATTACAATTCATTACTGAATTGTGTCATTTTCAGTTGTGCTGGTGGTGTCTGATTCCATCGTCTCAGTAGTATCAGACTGCACCTCCGGGGTTTCAGTGTCAGGTGTAGTGGTATCGTCCTGGCTTTGCTGTTCACCGCCACCGCAGGCAACAAAAGTCAGTGCGAAACCGCATACCATCAAGAGTGCCAATAATTTTTTCATAGTTTACAGGTTTTAAAAATTCAAGGCAAATATACTAGATATGCGCAAACCAAGCGGGCGGGGTAAGAATTTTTTCATTTTTTTCTGAAGATAAGGCGAACAGGCACCCCTTCAAAATCAAAATTTTCCCTGATTTTATTCTCCAGAAAGCGTTCATACGATGGCACGATGTATTGCGGCAAGTTGCAAAAGAACGCAAACGATGGAAATCGGGCATTCACCTGTGTAATGTATTTGAT
>CAYUJK010000434.1:0-3401 GCA_964444895.1 uncultured Roseivirgaceae bacterium | reverse complement strand
CCCTCGCAAACCAGTCGTGTAAGACTTCTCTATCAAAATTTGTGATCTTTTTATTATTACGGGTTAATGTTTCAATCCATCTTAACTAACCAAAAAAAACTAATGGAACAAACCGTAACTCTTGAAGGATTCAAATTGATCGGGCTGAAACTCCCTGGAAAAACCACTAATGAAAATGGCCAATCGGGTATTGACTGTGGCAACTTGTGGCAGAAGTTCGAAAAGGGCGATCTTGCAAATAAAATCCCGGGAAAGTTAGAGGACGCCATATACGCCGTTTACTACAGCTACGAAGGCGACCATACTCAGCCGTTTTCCTACTTTATCGGGTGTAAGGTGGCCGATGATACCCCCGATCAACCAGGAATGGACAGCCTGGTGATACCTGAACAAAGCTATGTGCAGAAAATGGCGCGGGGAAAAATGCCCGACTGTGTGGCCGACGCCTGGAGGGAAATATGGACCTCGGCTATCAAATGCGCATACGGCTATGATTTTGAGGTGTACGACAAACGCAGCCACGACTGGAATAATGCCACCGTGGATATCTACCTGAGCGTGTAGCGCGGCGAGCTGTTTTATGCGGAGAGGGCCTGTGATACCAATGAGGCATATCGCTCGCGATAGGCAACGGGAGCCAACCCGGCGTATTTCTTAAATACCTGGCGAAATGCCTGCGTATCTGAATAGCCCACCTCAAACATCACCTCGTTGACTGTTTTGCGGCTTTTTTCCAATTCACGCTTGGCGGCTTCTACTCTCACGCGCTGCACGTATTCCACAATGGTATTGCCGGTAGCTTTTTTGAAGCGTCGCTCAAAGGTGCGGCGCCCCATGAAGAACCTGCGACAGAGGTCATTGACAGAAATGCGCTCTTCGTAGTGCTGTTCTATGTAGAGTTGCACTTTTTTGATGTCATCATCAGGGTGATCTTTTTGTCCGGTGAAAATGGTGAAAGGCGTTTGGGTGTGGCGCCCCATATCGATCTGAAAGATTTTTGAGCAATAAATGGCGGTGTCCCGGCCCGTGTATTTCTCAATAAGGTAGAGCACGAGGTTAGCGGAGGAGAACGCCCCGCCGCCGGTGTAGATACCCCTGTCGTCCGTGATCAACTTGTCGGTAATCAGCTTTGATTTGGGGAAGAGCTTTTGGAATTGTCCGGCAGCTTTCCAGTGCGTTACGCAGTCCCGGCCGTCCAGCAATCCCGTAGCCCCCAGAATAAAAGCCCCCAGGCACAGACTTACCACTTCCGCGCCCGCCTGGTATTGCTCATTGATCCAGGGAATAAATTTCGAATTGGCATCCAGCGATTCGAGGATGTTGTGTTGCACGGGAGGTATGATGATCAGGTCGGTATGAGCTACCTTGTCCACCAGGTTATCGGGCCGCGCCAGGTAAAGACCGTTGTTCAGGTGCACCTCGTCAGAAACACCCACGAGCTCTACCTCGAAATAGGGGGGCTTGCCCTGAGTTGAGAGAAAATGATTGGCTTCCAGAAAACCCTGTCGGGCATTTTCCAGGCTGCCCAGGTTTACATCGTTGAGCAAGAGTATCGATACATGCTTCATTATTTGATCATTTTTTAACCGTCAAAAATACACTTTCTTCTTGTCGCAATCAACCATTTATAATGTCGGATTCGCACATTGAACAAACAACGGCGCCGAACTAAATTTGTTGAAAAAAAAGAACTGATTTATGTACGGACATTTGTATTTCGAAATTCAGGCAGACAATTTGGTGCGAGCTTCGCAATTTTACAACGGGGTTTTCGGATGGCAATTTTCTAAAGCCCAGGAAGAAACACCTGTAGAATACTGGCGAATCAGTACCGGTGGAACAGCAGGAGGGATGCTTAAACGACCGTCAGCAACGCCACCCCCCGAATGTGGTACCAATGCCTTTGTATGCTCTATAGAGGTTGATAATTTTGACCGGATAGCCGGGAAGATACTGGAACTGGGAGGAAAAGTGGCGCTGCCCAAGTTTGCTGTGCCGGGAGTTTGCTGGCACGGTTATTTTGTGGATACAGAAGGAAATACCTTTGGGGTGTTCCAGGTGGACGAGCAGGCGGGGTGAACTGGTTTCAAGTTTCGGGTTACAGGTTGCTTGCCCTGGTCTGTGAGGATCGGGTAACGAGGAGAAAGCATTGATACTGACGATATAGACACATAGATGATAAACTTTGGGATCATTTGGAAAGCCCAAACGCCGGTCTGACTTGCCCCGCTTACGCGACGCGTCTGACCGGGTTGGCGGACGTGAAGTCCGGAAAAGTCCAGGTCGGAAGACGGCCAGTCGGGTTGATGAAAGGATTGCTATATGCGACTGTATTAGAAATCGCTAAAGACCGGAGACCTATTTATTACTTTAGAACATAACCTAAATAAACAATTGCGACAAATGGTTAAAGTTACTTGCAAGGAAGACTGTGGGAATTCACCCAGAAAAATGCTGTTGAGAGACCTCAACATCGCTTTTGCCAATGGCGATGTAACGACACTGCTGGCGTATGTAGCAGAAAATATTCAATGGGATATTCTCGGCGACCAAAAAATTTCAGGAAAAGATGAATTTAAAGTGGCCCTGGAAAGCATGAAAGAGCAGAAAGCTGTGGAGATGGATATTGAAAATATCATCACACACGGTGCTACGGCGGCGGTAAATGGCGTCTTGCGTATGGAAGACGGAACCACCTACGACTTCTGTGATGTGTATGTCTTTGCCGGCCATGCCAAAACAGCAAAGATCCGCGCTATGACCTCTTATGTGATCCCGAGGAGATAACGCAATTGTAGATATTGGGGGTAAACTATTTGCTATAAATACCGCTGCTAAATGAAGGCGATTACCATCGACCAATACCTGGCTACCCTGCCAGCTGATGCACAGGAGATTCTTCGGAAGATCAGGCAGGAGATTCGCGAGGCTGTTCCTGAAGTGGAGGAAAGCATCAGCTACAACATGCCTACGTTCAAATACAATGGCTACCTGGCGTACATTGCCGCTTATAAAAAGCACATCGGGCTTTATCCGGCTACTACGGGCAATAAAGCCATTGATGAAAAGGCCTTGCCCTACAAGCATCCAAAAGACTCGCTCAGGTTTGCCCTGAATAAGCCCGTTCCCTACGAGTTGATCAGAGAGATTGTGGAATACAGAGCCAAGATAAATTCTTCGCAATAAAAATCTGCAAACAAATAGTAATCATGTCCAAAACCACTCAAGCCATTCCGGATTTCATAGAGCAACTCAACCATCCCCTGGAGGAAGTGATCTTTTCCTTGCGGAAGACTATTCTCCAAGCCGAAAACTCTCTTACCGAGCACATCAAATGGAACGCACCAAGCTTTTGCCACAATGGCGACGACCGCATTACATTTAATTTTCCCCCTAAAAAA
>CAYUJK010000433.1:0-3412 GCA_964444895.1 uncultured Roseivirgaceae bacterium | reverse complement strand
AGAATTTTAATTCTGGCACAATTGTTAATAAAAAAGATCAAGACCTGAAAATAAAATGATCGAACTCCGGCAAATTACCAAGTCGTACCCTATGGGCACAACATCACTGCAAGTGCTCAAAGGGATAGACCTCAACATCGAAACAGGAGAATTGGTATCTATTATGGGCTCATCCGGCTCTGGAAAGTCTACCCTGTTAAACATCCTCGGCATTCTCGATGACCACGACGGCGGCAACTACGCCCTGAATGGCAATCATATTAAAAATCTTTCGGAAAAACAGGCCGCCTTTTACCGCAACCGCTACATAGGCTTCGTTTTTCAATCTTTTAACCTGCTGGGGTTCAAAAACGCACTCGAAAACGTGGCCCTCCCTCTCTATTACCAGAAAGTAGGACGAAAGAAACGAAACAAAACTGCCCTCGAATTCCTGGACCGCGTAGGGCTCAAGGACTGGGCACACCACATGCCCAGCGAGATGTCTGGCGGACAGAAACAGCGCGTGGCCATTGCGCGGGCACTCATTACCAATCCCACCGTGATCCTGGCCGATGAGCCTACCGGCGCCCTGGACTCCGCTACCTCTACAGAAGTGATGGGGATTTTTAAAGAGGTGAATAAAGCGGGAAAAACGGTGGTGATCGTCACCCACGAACACGACATCTCCAAAAATACCGACAGGGTGATCATGCTCAAGGACGGCCTTATTCTCAATGACCATAACCACAACGGCCATGTTTGACGGAGATATCTGGCAGGAAATACTCTACACCATCAGCAAGAATAAGCTGCGGACGTTCCTTACGGCCTTTAGTGTGGCGTGGGGAATTTTCATGCTCATCATTCTACTCGGTTTTGGAACGGGCTTTCAAAAAGGCGTAGAATGGCAATTCCGTGGTGCGGCTACCAATGCGGTGTGGGTAAACCCCGGCCAAACCAGCATGCCCTACCAGGGAATGCAGCCAGGCAGGTGGATAAGACTATATAATGAAGACCTGGACATGATGGATGCTTCCATTCCCGAAATTGAAAACCTGTCGGCTACTTTCTACTGCTGGGGAGAGTTTACGGTAAGGTATGGCTCCAAATATTCGTCGTATGAGGTGCTGGGCGCCAAACCGCGCCTCCGCTACATTGAAAACCAAACCCCGATAAAAGGCCGCTACATCAATGCACTTGACCTGAAAGAACGCCGCAAAGTGGTTGTAATTGGTTCTGAAGTGGAGAAAGGGCTTTTTGGCGACGAAGACCCCATAGGAAAGTGGATAGACGTACGTGGAGCCTCCTACAAGGTAATTGGAGTATTTGACGATAAGGGAGGTCAAAACGCCTTGAAAAGAATCTATATACCACTTTCTACCGCCCAGCTTGCCTACAGCGGCACGAGCCAGGTGCATACAGTGATGTACACTGTGGGCGATGCTTCGGTGCAGGAAAGCAACGACATTGTGAACGAAACACGAACGCTGCTTGCTGGCAAGTACAAGTTTGACCCGGAAGACAAACGCGCCATAAGAATTTGGAACAGTGTAGAGGAGTTCCAGAAATTCGTGAGCCTGTTTTTCTGGATCAAGGTATTCCTGTTTGTGGTGGGCGTATTCACCATCATAGCGGGGATCGTGGGTGTCAGCAACATTATGCTGGTAGCAGCCAACGAACGGATACGAGAAATAGGCATACGAAAAGCGCTTGGCGCCACGCCCAATTCTATTGTGGGCCTCTTCGTGCTGGAAGCCATTTTTATCACCGTTATTGCCGGCTACCTGGGGCTGCTATCCGGCGTAGGGATGTTGGAGTTGATCAAATGGGCCATGTTGAAATTCAATGTAGAAGCCGAGTTTTTCAAGGCGCCCGAAGCCCAGCTGTGGGTGGCCGTAGGGGCTACCGTTTTGTTGGTCATTGCGGGCACGCTGGCAGGATATTTTCCTGCCCGTAAAGCGGCAAAAGTAAACCCAATAGAAGCACTTAGAGATGAGTAACCGGGGCTGAAAGCTCAAAGTCCTTTCAGCTTTGAGCTTTGACCATTTAACTATTATGAATATGTTCGACTACGAAAAGTGGCAGGAGATTTTTAACACCATCAGGAAAAACAAGCTAAGGACCATCCTTACCATGTTTGGCGTGTTTTGGGGCATATTTATGCTGATGTTGCTCATGGGTTCGGGCAATGGCCTGGAAAATGGCGTAAAAGATATGTTCGCGGGGTGGGCCACCAACTCTGGTTTTGTGTGGGGCGAAAAAACAACCATGCCCTACAAAGGGCTAAAACCCGGGCGGGGTATTCAGTTTAGAAATGACGACATTCACTATTTAAGAGCCCACGTAGAAGGCCTGGAATATCTGGCGCCCAGGCTAAACCTGCACAGCTGGGATGCAGGCAATAAGATTACCCGTAAAAGCAAAGCCGGCTCCTTTCGGGTAAATGGCGATTATCCGGAATACCAAAAAATTCAGATGGTAGATGTGGTGCTTGGCAGGCACATCAATTCGCTTGACCTGGAAGAAAAAAGGAAGGTGTGTGTAATTGGAAAAACCGCAAGAGAAATTCTCTTTATGCCCGAAGAAGATCCCATCGGCGACTACATCAGCATTAATGGTATTTTCTTCAAGGTAGTAGGTGTTTTTCACTCTAAACGAACAGGCGGTCAGGCCGACTTCGACAATCAGACTATTTACACACCTTACACCAGTTTTCAGCAGGCATTTAACTATGGCGATCATGTGGGCTGGTTTGGATTTACCGCATTGCCGGGCTATAAGGTAAGCGAAGTGGAAAGCAACATCAAGGCTGCTTTAATGGAAAAGCACAACGTTCATCCTGAAGATTATAATGCCCTGGGTTCAGAAAATCTTGAAAAGGAATATTCGGATATAGAAGGCTTGTTCAACGGCATTGACATATTCGTATGGATCGTAGCCATAGGCACGCTCATGGCGGGTGTCATTGGTGTGAGTAATATCATGTTGATCATTGTGAAGGAACGCACGAAGGAGATCGGTATTCGCAAATCGCTGGGAGCTACTCCCCTTTCCATCATCGGGTTGATCATGCAGGAATCCATCTTCATCACCGCCATTGCCGGCTATGTGGGGCTTGTGCTCGGCAATTTCATCCTTATCGGAATTGCCAATGCCATCGCCAGTACAGGCGAAAAGGGCATGTTCCAAAACCCTGAAATTGACATGGGCATAGCGATCAAGTGCCTGTTGATCTTGCTGGTCAGTGGAGCATTTGCAGGATGGATACCTGCCCGGAAAGCCGCATCGGTGAACCCAATAGAAGCATTAAGAGCAGAATAATTAATAAACTAAAGACAATGAAAAAAGTATTTGTAATCCTGTTAATCGTCCTTTTTGTGGTAAGTTTTATCGGAACCGGGTTTTTTCTGTTTAGCAAATCGCAAAAGCCGAC
>CAYUJK010000432.1:2357-3428 GCA_964444895.1 uncultured Roseivirgaceae bacterium | reverse complement strand
GGAAATGGTAGGAGATATATTAAAATTGATCCGGACAGACATCCTGTACGTGTGTTGCGATATTTGCCCTACAAGGTATTGGAGTTCTGTTCCTGCCTCTACGGTGGTCACGTATTGCATTTCATTCCTGATGTACGTATAGGAGGGATAAAGGCCGATATTCAATGCATTAATGGGTCGGTAATTGACTTCCAGGTTAAACTCCTTTCCATCGGCATAGGAGTCATCTCCTTTGTAATACCAATTGCTAAATCCCACATTCAGCTTTTTCCGGTTATCCGTGCCTATCCAATAGAATCCATCCAGGTAGCCCGGGTATTTCAATGCCGGTCCTCCGCGCAGGTCTGCATTGGAAATATTCTCCCCTACCCGGTTAATATTTACGCTCAGACGCCAGAAGTTCTTAAACATCATGTGAGAATTCACATTCACCGCCTTGTAGAGCAGCGCGCCCCCGAAATCCCAATGAAGGTATTCGTTGGCATTCAGTGAATACTCGCGGAAAAAACTCACCGGTTTTAGAATGCGGTATTGTACCCAAAGCCAGTGGTTGATCTCATCAGTATTGACCAGAAACCCAATATCATTCAATTCCAGCCCCGGACTCCGCACCGAAACTCCCGTTTGTCCTCTTATATTCCCATTATTTTTTCCCAGCTTCATGGTGCTTGACCAGCCGCGCAATGCGGTTCGCGCGGAATCGAGGGTGGTGTGCCGGTTATCAGGTCGCTGGAAATACCGCTCTGAAGCCGTCTGCGTTTCGAGGATGGATTTTTCACTTCCTTTCACCTGGCTAAACGACCCGACGGCAGACACATAGTAATTTCGCTCGTCCCAATGATGCAAAAAATCTACTCCGCCACTCACTGCCGACCGGTGAAGAAATTCCAATTGCGTAGCATTAATATTTCTGTGCGTAGCGGTAAACATCCCTCCTACCACAGTATTGGCCTTGTTGATCTCCTTTTGAACCCTGCCCACCAGGAAGTTGGTAAGCGGCTCCACCGTTTCCCCATGCCTGATGCCCAGCGAATCCACGGTCGCCATCTCTTTTGAGGTCAGCGACTCCAT
>CAYUJK010000432.1:0-2257 GCA_964444895.1 uncultured Roseivirgaceae bacterium | reverse complement strand
ACCACATACGGCATAATCTCCAACTGCTTCTGGGGCTTTATTCCGTGCACTCCCCTCAACTCTCCGAAATGCCTTACCCAACCTGATTCGCTTCGGGGCACAAACTGCCAGGTAGACCGCTCCTCGTTTCGAAAAAACCGGCGCGTGAGTTGTATGCCCCACACCTGCTCTTCCTTATTGGCAAACCGGAGCTGGCTCAACGGTATTCTCATTTCCGCTGTCCATCCGGCGCTGTCAATACTGGTTTTCAGGTACCAAATAGGATCCCAGGTGGCATCCCAGTTATTGCCATCATCCGAAACATATTCGTCACCCTTCACGCCCGACACCGAACATGTGAAGGAAAATGCCGTCCGCTTATCTTCGCGGCTATCGATGTTTATTTCCACCCAATCTCCTTCAAAACCATCTCTGCGCGACATCCTCTTGATGATCTTGTCCGGATCATCGTCATACGCCCTGATCAGCACATAAATATTCCGGTCGTCGTAGAGCAGTTTGAAAGCCGTGGGCTGGGAAGGCGCTGTGCCGTTATCCGGGTCGTACTCTGTGAAATCACCGCTCCATTCTACCTGGTTCCAGGCAGGGTCGTCTGCTATTCCATCTATTTTGGGAGGGTGCAGACTAACTTTTTGAGTATAATAGCTCCTTTTTGGAGTTTGAGAAAAAGACGCGCGAACAGGAAATAGCCACAATACCCACAGCAATATGAAGACTCCCGTTCTCATGCATAGACTCGAATAACTTACGACGTCAAATGTCAGCAAAAAGGCGATAAAAAAGAAAGATTATTACCTCATTTAGAGATGCTTACATCACACCAGCGTCAAGATTTTCTTCCACCTGTCTTCCTTCATCTTGGCGCCGATCACCTCTATTACATTGCCCCCTAAAACACCCCCTATTCTACCGCATTCATCCAGCGGCTTCCCGTTGATAAGGCCATAGAGAAAACCGGCAGCATACAGGTCTCCGGCGCCAGTGGTATCTATGCAGTTGGCTTTGATACTTGGTGAGCGGTAGGTAGTGCCGTTTGATTTGATGAGCGAGCCTTTTTCGCCTATTTTAACCACCGCTATTTCACACATTTCGGCTATTTCGTCGAGGGCGCCTTCCGGTTCTTTGCCGGTAAAGGCTTTGGCTTCTTCTTCATTGGCAAAGAGGATGTCCACGTAGTCCGCCACCATTCTCGCGAGGAAATTTTTATTGGCTTCTACCACATTAAAGCTGGCCATGTCAAGTGATACCTTCAGGTTGCATTCTTTAGCTAACTGCAAGGCTTTTTCGATGAGCGCATTGTTGAAAACGAGGTAGCCTTCTATGTGCAGGTAGTCGTAGTTTCCAAAAATATTTGCTGTGAGGTCTTCGGAAGTAAGCTCCACCGCAGAGCCCAGGAATGTACCAAATGTACGCTCGCCATCCGCAGAAATAAAGGTATTGGCTCTGCCGGTTTCTTCTGTGCCAAGGAGCAGGTTAGTATCCACATTCCTGCTCTCCAGGTCCTTGCGAAAAAGTCCTCCAAAGATATCATTGCCGATTTTACCCACGTAACCACATTTCACGCCCAGGTTTGCCAGGCCGTTGATGGTGTTGGCGGCAGACCCCCCCGAAGCTATCTCCTTCTGGATCGTCTGGGTTTTCTTGTCAATTTCTATTGCTACGGGCTTATCGATAAGCTGCATGCTGCCTTTTGGAAGATTCAACTCGCTCAGCAGGGAATCGTTGTCAATACGCATCAATACATCTACCAACGCATTGCCTATACCTAATACTTTCTTCATTTACAGTTGTTTATGATTCAGCGCACAAAAGTAGGCGCTATTTGGTTTTTGCAAAACTTTTACCGGGTTTTATCGGGGTAATTCTCCATAAAAATGTTGGGGTAGTCTGTAATGATGCCATCAGCCCCCCAGTCATAAAACTTCTTCATGTCCTTCAGGTTATTTACCGTCCAGGGAATTACCGCAATGTCTTTTTCATGATAGGCCACCAGTTTCTTGCGAGTGAGAAACCTATAATAGGGACTGTAGATATGCGGCTTGAATCCCAATTTCTCAATGGCTTTTTCGGGCGATGAGGCCTTTACCTCCAGCATGGCTATGCGGTACTCTGGGTGTTTAATGCGCCATACCCGCAATATTTCGAGGTCAAACGACTGAATATTGATCCGCGTGATCGGAATATCTTTCACTACATCGTATACCAGCTCCACATACTCTGCCGGCTGCGGCTGGAATATTCCGTATTCCTTTTCCAC
>CAYUJK010000431.1:0-3447 GCA_964444895.1 uncultured Roseivirgaceae bacterium | reverse complement strand
GAAGATAAATTTGTGTTTGTGACAAGCTCAGACCGCAGCAACGCCAACTACTTTATCTATGATAAAAACACGGACAAAATAGATACCCTGGCGATTACCAGTCCATGGCTCGACAGCAATGAACTGGCCGAAATGAAGCCCGTTTCCTACACCAGCCGAGATGGCCTTACCATAGAAGGCTACCTTACCCTGCCGAAAGGACGGGAACCCAAAAACCTGCCTGTAGTGATCAATCCTCACGGCGGTCCCTGGCACCGCGACACCTGGGGCTTCAATCCGGAGGTACAGTTCCTGGCCAACAGGGGCTATGCAGTGCTGCAAATGAATTTCCGGGGCTCAACCGGCTACGGAAAGGAATTCTGGATGGCCTCCTTTAAGCAATGGGGGCGCAAAATGCAGGATGATGTGACCGATGGCGTAAAATGGCTGGTGGATCAGGGTATCGCCGATCCCGACCGTGTGGCCATCTACGGCGGTAGCTACGGCGGATATACTACGCTTGCAGGATTGGCTTTCACACCGGATGTATATGCCGCCGGTGTGGACTATGTGGGCGTTTCTAACCTGTTTACTTTCATGAATTCTATTCCACCCTACTGGGAGCCGTTCCGCAAGCAGATGTATGAGATGGTGGGCAACCCCGAGGACCCGGCAGATAGCCTGCTGCTGGCGCAAACCTCGCCTGCCCTTAACGCCGATAAGATCATCGCACCCCTGTTTATTGCGCAGGGAGCAAACGACCCCCGTGTTAACAAAAACGAATCGGATCAAATGGTGGAGGCTCTGAAGCAGCGGGGTGTGGAGGTAGAGTACATGGTGAAAGACAACGAAGGCCACGGCTTTGGTAACCAGGAAAATAAATTCGAATTTTACAGGGCCATGGAAAAATTCCTCGCCAAGCATATCGGCGAGAAAAGCAATGACATAGACCTTGAAATGCCCGAAAGTAAAGAAACTGAAGTACAATAGCGGCTTTTAAAAATCCGATGAGCTTTCCAAAAGTTCCGAACTTTTGGAAAGCTTTTTTTATACCACCATCTCATTGTTCGGTGGAATCACTTTCCATTTTTTTTCACCATTTCGGTCGAAATTCTTTAGAAACGATCACCCTCCATTATTCCATCATTCCACTATTCCATTGTTCCATTGTTCCTTCACTCCTCCCCACACTTTTTCCTGAATACCTCGGTAGCTTCCGCGACCTCGAATCGCTGGGCGGCGAGGAGATCTTTACAGGCATTTTCCAGGTCTTTTTTTCTCAGGTAGGTATAGGAGCGGTTCAGGTAGGCCTTGCCGAATTCGGGGTTGTACAGCAGTGCAAGGTTGTAGTGAAAGAGGGCGCTGTCCAGGTCGTTTTTCTGGTAATACACATTGCCCAGGCCAAAATACGCCTGCGGGTAGTCAATATCAATTGCGATGGCCCGGTGGTAGTCGTCGATGGCCAGGTCATATTTTTTGGTTTTTTCGTAGGCTTGCCCGCGGTACAAGTAGTACTCCTCATTCCCGTCGTTCAGCAACAAGGCAGAATCGTACTCACGGATGGCTGTTTTGTAGTCCCCGGTGTTGTAGGCAGCCACGCCTTTGAACACGTGGATCTCCGGCAGCTTGGTGTCGCGGCCCAAAAAGGAAAGTATTTCCCGCTGGCGGTCGTACTGTTTCAAATCGCCATACAACCGGATGAGGTTGTAAATGGCTACCTGGTTGTATTCCTCGATGCGCAGCGCATTTTCGTAGTCCGATACCGCCATATTCGCATATCCCGATTTTTCGTACGAAAGCCCACGATTGTTGAGGTAGCGGGGTGTTTCCTGGTACGACAGGGCCTTGGAAAAATGCCACACGGCGCTGTCGTATTTCCGTGTCTCGTGATAGGTGAGACCCAGGTAATTGTGGATTTCGTCGTGCATGGTATTGAGCGTAGAGAGGCCGGATATGCCCGAGTCGCCTTTTTCTATTTTGTAAAACACCGTGTTTGTTTCGTTCACAGGGTATTTCAGCGCGTTGTGCAGGTCGATGAGAGCGAGTGTATATTTGCCAGTTTGATAGCGCAATACCCCGCGGCTGAACAGGTACTCGGCATTCTCCGGGTGGCTGTGGATCAAAACGGAAAAATCGGTGATCGCTGCATTGTAGTCGCCCAGACATTCGTGTATTCTGGCCCTGAGGGAATATGCCGCATCGGAAGACTTCACGGCCAGTAATTTGTTGATGTGGTTCAACGCGTCTTTGCATCGACCTTCCCGGAGTAGCTTTTCGGCATTGTCGAAATGTTTTTCAGGAGTGAGGGTCTCTTCCTTTTGCGCATAAGTATACTGAAACGCTATCAGCAAAAGAAAAATGAAAATGGACCTGATTATCATGAGCTTATCTGTACGACATTCACATTAATCAACGAAAAAAAATGGGAATCATTTGTAGAGGGAACTCATTACCGGAATGTGTGGACGCACCCATGAATGATTGATTGAACGGCCAGGCGTCTGACGGTTGAAGCCTCCATGTGTCAGGAGGTTTGGTCTTTCGAACCGTCTGACGCCTTTTCACCAAAGAGGATGGATGAGTAGGTGGACGATTGACCGGTCAGGCGTCTGACGGTTGAAGCCACCGTGTGTCAAGGGGCTCGATCCTCCAAACCGTCTGACGCCTTTCTTCCAAATCTACTCCTCGTATTCTTTTGGTTTTTATTTTACCAGTTTATATAATTGTTCGGAAAGCCACCCTAATTCCACAGGAATTATACGACCATGAAGATTGTTCCAAACGAGTTTTACCATGTTTACAATCAAGGCAATAACAGAGAAAAGATATTTTTTGACCGGTCCAATTATATCTATTTTCTGAAACTGGTAAGAAGTAAAATTTTCCCATTTACAGAGATTTTATCGTATTGCCTGATGCCAAATCATTTCCATTTTTTATTGCTGGCAACAGATGTTTCCGCTCGCACTAAAAAGGTAGGATCACTGGATGTTTCATTATTAATGGATGGTTTTCGGCAATTATTGAGTAGCTATGCCCATGCTATTAATAGTAAAAAAAATAGGTCGGGATCACTGTTCAGGCAAAAAACTAAAACTATACTTATTGAGGATAAAACGGAAGATTATCTTTCCAATGTGTTCAACTATATTCATCAAAATCCGCTAAAAGCTGGTTTGGTTAAGCATATCGAAGATTGGGAATTTTCTTCATTTCCAGATTATGCAGGGATTAGAAATGGGACACTTTGTAATCAAAAGTTAGCAGAGGAATTTTTGGGATTCAATAAAGATCAGTTCATAAAGGAAACTTATTTACTGGTAGAATTTGAAAAGGTCAAATCTGCTTTCCAGGTTTCTAAAAAGGCGTCTGACGGTTGAAGTCTGCCATGTGTCGATGGGTTTGGTCTTCCAAACCGTCTGACGCCTTTTCACCAAAGAGGATGGATGAGTAGGTGGACGATTGACC
>CAYUJK010000430.1:0-3453 GCA_964444895.1 uncultured Roseivirgaceae bacterium | reverse complement strand
ACGGTGAGGGTAAACATTCTTCAAACACAGGAGAGAAAAGGGAAATTGTAAAATTATAAGAACATAATCGGACTTTTACCGATTATCCTATAAAATATTTACATTTGTTTATGGATATTCAACAAGCCCTATTGCAGTTTGCCCACCAGCCGCTTACTCATCAGCTTTTGGTCTCCTTGCTTAAAGGGTATAAGCGACCTAATGACAAAATTCATGAATTGATTGAAAAGGGAGTTTTAGCAACTGTAAAAAAGGGATTGTACACCGCAGGAGTGGCTTTAAATTCTGGCAACCCGGAGCCCTTTCTTGTGGCTAATCACATTTTGGGTCCGAGTTATGTTTCTCTGGATAGTGCACTTTCTTACTACGGGCTCATTCCAGAACGTGTGTATGAAATTTCGTCCATGACCCCCAAGTCTTCCAGGAAGTTCGCTACTCCTATGGGCGTTTTTTCTTATTCCCGACTTCCTCTGCCTTACTATTCTTTTGGTATTGCTTCCCGGGCCATCCACGGGACGGCTGAGCAAACAATCTTGATTGCATCGCCCGAAAAAGCCCTGTGCGACAAGGTAGTGACAACGCCTGGAGTGATATTGCGCAGCACAAAGAACACAATGGAATACCTGCTCAATGATTTGAGAATAGACGAAGTGAATATTAAGGAATTAAACACAACCCTTATGAATGAGTGGATACCGGAAGCTCCAAAGAAGGATAGTTTAGCTATGCTTATCAAAACCATACAAAATCTATGATCAAAGATTGGTTAAATTCATATAGTCCCAATAACAGAGAGGAAGCCGTTCACGCTTTGCGGGAAATTATGCAGGAAATTGCCCTGGCGGGTTTATACCGAGCAGGATTTTTTGAAAAAGCTGCTTTTTACGGAGGGACAGCACTGAGGATTTTCTACGGATCAGACCGATTTTCTGAAGACCTGGATTTTTCTTTGCTAGACGACGATTCGGATTTCTCTCTCACCCGCTATTTGGAAGCAGTACAACTGGAATTTCAATCATTGGGAATGAATATTTCCATTAGGGAGAAAATAAAGTCCAATGCCTCCAATGTTGAATCGGCATTTCTAAAGTCGGAAACTGTGTGGCGGGAGTTGGTGTTGGAAAACATTATTCCTCAGGCGGGCCTTGACCAAGTTCCGAATATAAAAGTCAAATTAGAAGTCGATACTAAGCCGCCTTTGGGCTTTAGCACGGAGGAAAAATTGTTGCTAAAACCTTTTTCATTTTATGTAAAATGTTTCTCCCTTCCAGACCTCTTTGCAGGAAAAATGCACGCGTTGCTGTTTCGAAAATGGAGCACAAACGTAAAAGGTCGAGACTGGTACGACATGGAGTGGTACATCAAAAAAGGGGTACCTTTGAACTTAGATCATTTTCTCAAAAGAGCACGAGACAGTAACGATTGGACAAAAGACACGATTTCTACAGAGGAGTTCTTGAAACTTTTAGATGAAAAGATAGCTTCAGTAAACATGGACAGGGTGAAATCAGATGTGTCGCGATTTATCCGCAACCCCCAAATCCTTGATGCCTGGTCTCCACAATATTTTCGCGATTTGGTGGGGCATTTGAGAATAGGGGGATAGGGAAGTGCCTCTTACAGGATAAAATCTACTCAGAGGGTTTTTTGTCTTTACTTTTCATCGTCGACAATCTTCTACTTGAGCACCGTAGTGATATTGACGTTGCTTTCCAGGGTTTTATGTACCGGACATTTGTTAGCGATTTCCAATAGTCGTTGTTTTTGCTGGTCAGTAAGGTTGCCGCTTATTTCCAAAGTCCTCTCAAAATGATCGATCCTGCTTTTTTCGTTTTCGCAGTCGCTGCAATCCTCACCATGTTTTTTATGATGATCCAAATGAACCAATACCTCTATCAGGTCCCATTTTTTATGGTCTGCATACATCCGCAGTGTCATGGCTGTACACGCTCCCAACGCCGCAGCAAGTAATTGGTATGGTGACGGCCCCAAGTCTGTGCCCCCGACATCTTCCGGCTCATCGGCAATGAGATGATGCTTTCCGGTTTGGATCTGAGTGGTGAATTTCGCTCCTTCACCCGCAATACTTGCCACAAGTTGCGAGCTTGTGGGTATCAAATCGTCTTGTGGCTTCGGTATATAGCGATGTGCCCAGGAGCTGATCAGTTGTCCGGCATAAGCAGAATCTTCTTTTTTACTCAACAGGTGGTCTGCACCGTCCAGGGAGATAAAACTCTTGGGATGATGCGCAGCCTTATACAGCTCTGCGGCATTCTCTATGGCTACTACTTTGTCCTGGGGCGAATGAAGAATTAAGGCAGACTTGCGCATATCTGTAAGGACTTTGGCAAGCTTATGCTCTTTCAAATCATCGATGAACTGCTTTTTCACCTTAAAGGGGCGGCCACCAATATTAACTTTGGCTTCCCCGCTACTTACAATATTTTCAATTTCATCCTCTATCAAATGCGTCACGTGCTCAGGATTAGCCGGCGCCCCTATCGTGGCAATCGCCTGAACAGAATCGATCTTTTGGGCAGCGAAAATGGCCGCGGCTCCTCCTAAAGAATGCCCTATGATCAGCGAAGGAGTGTTGTAATTTTCCGCTAAAAAATCTGCCGCTGCTATCAGGTCGCTTATATTGGAGGAGAAATTGGTATCTGAAAATTCTCCCTCACTATTCCCCAGTCCTGTAAAATCAAAACTTAACACCCCGAATCCAAATTCGACGAGTGAACCTGAGATATTCCTGACAGCATTCAGGTTTTTAGTGCAGGTAAAGCAATGCGCAAATAGGGCAAAGTTGTGGGGTCTTCCATTAGCCGGAAGCTCTAATCTTGCCGATAACTCATTACCGCCGCTTTTAAATGTAATTTTATCGCTACGCATACTCTTTTTTTTTTTTAACTTCCTAAGTTAAACATAATCGACCGTTCTTATTTGTATCCAATTGTCCACCTCTTCAAAGGAAATGTGATTCCTGCAAAAGCCTTCATTTCTTCAATGCTAGTGAGGTCGTTCAGGTGCCCGCCTTAATGGACTTTCCTAACGATAAGATCTTCGTTGATCAGGAAATCTGCCGGCACCAGGTATTGCGAGGCATCTTTATCTTTTTCCCTCGGCCACCAAGTAGCCCGTCCAATGAAAAAATCCTGTATAGGTGAAGCCGTTTAATGTCGCTAAATTTAGTTTTTTGCCTGATTCGATAAATTCTTATTCGATTTTGAAAATGGTTTTCGTTTATTAGTCGCACAGAACTGCGGAACCTGACAAAGCAGTTTTTATCGATTAATCTTTAAAAGACGTTTTGATGATGATTAAAAAAATAGTGTGGCTACTGAGCTTACTGGCTTGTGCTCCCTGGCCCTTGATGGCGCAATCTTATTTTCGGACGGACTATCCATCAGTTTGGCAGCGCACTGCGGAATACACGCTGGAAGTGGCAGCGGCTAT
>CAYUJK010000429.1:0-3468 GCA_964444895.1 uncultured Roseivirgaceae bacterium | reverse complement strand
AATAAACCCAAACGGCATTTCTTTCAGGATTTAATACCTTTGCGCCGCAAAAAAAAATAAACTTCATCAACCTTGGCATTAATTAAATCAATCTCTGGAATACGGGGTACCATCGGCGGAAAGAGCGGCGAAGGCCTTACCCCCATTGACATAGTAAAATTCACCTCGGCTTACGGCCACTGGGCAAAGCACAAATCCGGTATCAACAAAATCGTGATCGGCAGGGACGCGCGCCCCTCTGGTGAAATGGTTAGTGCGCTGGTGTCCTCTACCCTTCGCGGTCTGGGCATCCACGTGGTTGACCTGGGGCTCTCCACCACGCCTACTGTTGAGATGGCCGTGACGATGGAAAAGGCAGGCGGTGGCATCATTATCACTGCCAGCCACAACCCCGTACAGTGGAACGCACTGAAGCTGCTGAACCAGCATGGCGAGTTCATTTCGTCCGTCGATGGCGAAGAAGTGCTCGCACTCGCCGAAGGACAGGGAATAGCCTTTGCCGAAAACCACAAACTCGGCGCCTACACCCAGGACGACACCTACATCGATAAGCACATCGAAGCCATACTCAAGTTGCCGCTGGTAGATGTAGGGGCAATCAAAGCCCGCCAATTTCGCATTGCCATCGACTGCGTAAACTCAACCGGTGGCATTGCGGTACCGCGTTTATTGAAGGCCTTGGGCGTGGAGAAAATTGAAGAATTTTATTGCGAACCCAATGGTCAATTTCCGCACAATCCGGAACCACTGCCTGAAAACCTGGTGCATATATGCGAACGCATCAGCGAAGGTAGCTACGACCTGGGCATTGTAGTGGACCCTGATGTAGACCGGCTGGCGCTGATTATGGACGATGGAACGCCTTTTGGCGAAGAGTACACGCTGGTAGCCGTGGCTGACTACGTGCTGCAGCACTCCCAGGGAAACACCGTTTCCAACCTTTCATCTACACGCGCGCTGAAAGATGTAACCCTGAAAAGAGGTGGAAAATACGAAGCTGCTGCTGTGGGCGAGGTAAATGTAGTAACTAAAATGAAGGAGACGAATGCTGTCATAGGCGGCGAAGGCAACGGTGGTGTGATCTACCCCGAGCTGCATTATGGCCGGGACGCCCTGGCGGGAATAGCGCTTTTTTTAAGCCACCTGGCTAAATTCGGTAAGTCTATTTCGCACCTGCGGGCCACCTACCCCAGCTATCACATTTCTAAAAACAAAATTGAGCTCACTCCTGAAATTGATGTGGACCAGGTACTGGTAGAAATGCAAAAGAAGTATAAGAACCAACCGATCAACACCATCGATGGCGTGAAGATTGAGTTTGACAAAGAATGGGTTCACCTGCGAAAATCCAATACTGAGCCCATTATCCGAATCTATTCCGAATCTGAATCACAATCCACCGCCGATTACCTGGCGAATAAAATTATATCCGACATTAAGGAGATTATTTCGGTGGGGATTTGAACTTCAAGGCATTTCGAAAACCCATATAGTGTATAAATATCTTAAAGAATTATATTTGTGCTTACTATTAACCAAAATGGATGAAGATTATTAGTCTGACATTTGAAGACAATGCTCTTAAATGGAAACTTGAAGAAGCTAAATTTCAAAATTTAACTTTACTGGTTGGGGCTTCAGGAGTGGGAAAAACCCAGATATTACGATCTATTTTGAAGTTAAAGGAAATTGCAGATGGTAAATCTTTGAGTGGAGTAAAATGGCGATTAGTCTTCCAAACCTTGAGTAAGGATAGTTTTCTTTGGGAAGGAGAATTCGAAAACAAAGGAGATATAGATTTTTCTGATGATGAAGATGAAAATATCAAAAGAAACAAGCCTTCCGTAGTATCTGAAAAACTGTACTTAAATGACGTAGAAATCGTAAACAGAAAAAACGACGCGATTTATTTTAATGGAGATAAAACGGTAAAGCTTCCTAATCAACAGAGTGTCATATACCTTCTAAAAGAGGAGGACTTAATTAAACCTGCATACGAGGGGTTTGGAAAAGTTTTATTCAGTGACCAAACAGAATCAACCAAAGAAGCCTATACTATTCGATTTTCGGACACCCAAAAGCTACTAAAATCTCACAAATCCCTAAAATCCATCCAGGAAAGCAAGGAAGACATTCGCATTAAATTATACCTGGCTTATAAAAATGTACCCGATGTTTTTCAAATCATAAAACAACGATATATTGACATTTTTCCACAGGTGGAAGATGTAAAAGTAGAGCCTTTGGACTATACCAATGAGGAATTCCCATTTTTCTTCAAAGAATATCCATTTATCCAAATTAAGGAAGCCGGTATTGATAAGTGGATCAAGCAAGCAGATATATCATCAGGAATGTTCAGGAGCCTCATCCACATCAGTGAAATTTATTTGTGTAGCGAGGGTACTGTTTTTCTAATCGATGAATTTGAAAATAGCCTGGGCATCAATTGCATAAATGAATTGACAAACGATATCCTTTCATCTAAAAGGCAGATACAATTTATCCTTACCAGTCACCATCCCTATATCATCAATAACATCGATTATTCGAATTGGAAATTGGTGACACGTACCAAGGGAGTAGTAAAAACCCATAGCCCGGAGAGGTACAATATCGGAAAATCAAAACATGACGCCTTCATGCAACTGACCCAATTGGAGGAATACCAAACCGGTGTAGAGGAATGAACCTTTATTTTATTGTAGAGGGTAGAAGAACTGAAAAAAGGGTATATCCAGTTTGGTTAAGCCATTTACTTCCTGGACTGACCAGAGTGCGCTGGGCATTTGAAGCTACTGAAAACAGCTATTATTTGTTTAATGGGAATGGCTATCCAGCTTTGCTACACAATCACCTGAGAAATTCGGTAGATGAGGTAAATGAGTTGGGTGTCTTCAATTACCTGGTATTGATTTTAGATGTGGATGAATCGACCGTAAGTGAAAGAATAGTCGAGGTAAACCAGTTCATGGCAAAAGAAAAATTAAATCTTGTTGATGCCGAGTTGATCGTTATTCCTCAAAACAGATGTATCGAAACTTGGTTCTTAGGGAACCGGAAAATCTTTAAAAGTAATCCTCAAAACCCTGAGTTATTACAATTCACACAGTTTTTCAATGTCAAAAAATATGACCCTGAATTAATGGGGATATATGAAAGCTACAGAACACACGCTCAATTTCATTCAGAATATTGCCACCTGTTTTTACGGGAAAGAAATATTCAATACACTAAAAACAATCCCTGGGGAGTGACAGAACCCAGCTACCTTGAAAATTTGATCGACAGGATCAACAACAGTACGCACTTAAATTCTTTCAGAACTTTTATCGAATTTTGTAATAAAATTGAAAAGGAAATGTGAATGCTGTAAAGCATATAAAAGTATGAAAGCCTACCTCGACAATGCTGCCACCACTCCCCTCGACGAACGGGTGTTTGATGCCATGAAGCCGTATTTGCTGG
>CAYUJK010000428.1:0-3487 GCA_964444895.1 uncultured Roseivirgaceae bacterium | reverse complement strand
CGCGTGAAGTCAACAAAGCAAGCAATCACCACACCGGTAGCTACAAAAGCTTCCTTAGCGAGCCCGGCTTTGATCAGGAAGGCGCTGCGCAATGCGCCCTGATGGCCGGATAGCCCGCCAAAAAAGCCGCTCAATAAGCCTCCATAGGGTAGTTTTTCTGACCCGAACTCGATTCTTTCGAAAAAAGGAGTGAGGTCCATGATGGCAAACACAATCAGCAAGAGCGCGATAACAAATTTTACCGGAGTTACTACCATTACTTTTCCTGCGAGTGTGTAGGAAAACATAGGTTCCAAGTCAGTGAGGTGTATCAGTAGCCATGCCCCCGCGAATGCCGCGATGATGGCCGGCACGCCAAACCACTGCAGCACCGTCTTGTCTGCCCGGCGGCCTACCAGAAAAAGCTTAAACACATTATTAAAAAAGTGCACCACACCCGTAAGGGCAATAGCCAAATCAATGGGGAAAAAGATCACAAATACCGGGGTGAGGATAGTGCCCAAGCCAAAACCTGAAAAGAACGTGAGTATGGCCGTAAGGAAAGCAGCAATGGTGATGATTATCAGTTCCATGCCGGGCTCTCTTTTTTCAGTGGCAGATCAATCTTTACGTTTTTCTCTTTGCGAACCATTGTAGTTTTATCTATTTTAATTTATCTAAAGATGGTCTAAATATAATAATTATAAAAGATGACTGAAGACGAAGAATCATTAACCCCGGAAGAAAGACTGCAAATGGAAAATAACTTGCTGAAGTTAAAATTGATGGCCGAGCATGAGGCTCATTTTCCTGATGAAAGCAAGCTGGATCCTGCGGTGGAGAATGAGTGGCTCAACTATATTTATGATTTTGAAGAGCAGCACAAAAATGCCAGGCAGATACCGCTGTATGAGTACATCGGCAAGCCGGAATTCAAAAAAGTAGACGAGCTGAATGATAAACAGGTGGCGGATGAATTGGACAGGCTGCTTGATATTATGGGCGAAAACGGCATAAACCTCGACTGCCTCGCCGAATACGATGACCGCACAATCTATGCTTTTATTACTGATGAGCTTTTCAGCCATGAGATAGACGATGTGCGGATCGAAGGGATGACGACCAATTTTATTTACGAAGAATTCCACCCCAATCACGATTATGACCTGCGCAGGAATACCGAAGATTTTTTAAAAGCCCTACTCGAAAGGGAATGGATGGAATACGACGAGCACTCACTCGCCAAGAATATGGAGAGCAGCAATGGTGAGAAAATAGATCGCGATGACTACATCAGCAGAATTGAGCTTTTTCAAGGCGCCTGGAAGCGGTTTGAAGTACTGCGGAAGGACATTGAAAAAGTAGACTTTGACCTCGATAAATGCCGCGCTGTGGTGGAGGTAGGCTTGAAGTTTAACGCCATTTCTGAAGACAATCACACCACCTTGTTCGAAGGCTTGGCTACCTTGCTGTTTGAGTACGAGTACGAATATTGGTCACTTATCAGCGCTGAAATTCCAGGATTTTAAACGGCAAAACACTTGAAATGCTATGAAACCAGCCATTTTTGCTCTTTTATCCCTGATTGCAGCGGTTTTTTCCTCAAAAGCCCAGGAAGAGCCCAGGGCCATACTTATTTACACCCACAATGGCGAAGGCTATGTGCACGATAATATTGCAGCCAGCGTAGATGCCTTGAGAAAAATTGGCAATGAGATAGGTTGTGAGGTGATCGTTTCCGACGACCCGGCATTTTTTACTACAGAAAATATCCGCGCCATCGACTGCATTGTATTTGCCAATACCAACAACGAGGCCTTCGATACCGAAGCGCAAAAGGAGGTGTTCGTTAACTACATTCAGCGTGGAGGAGGCTTTGTCGGCATCCACTCAGCTTCCGGCTCTGAGCGGCAGTGGCCCTGGTACAGGGCTATGTTGGGTGGAAAATTCGTGCGACACCCACCCTTGCAGCCTTTTACCATCAAGGTGATTGACCATTCGCATCCCTCTACTCACTTTTTGGATAAAACCTGGGAATGGGAAGACGAGTGCTACTACCTTGATCATTTAAACCCTGACATCCGCGTGCTGCTGGCCGCTGACCTCACTACCATTGAAGACGATAAAAAGGATGAATACCCGGGCAGGATTTTTGGCAATTACTTTCCGCTCGCCTGGTATCACGAGTTTGACGGAGGCCGGCAGTTCTACACGGCATTGGGTCACAAGCCTGAGCATTACCAGGATCCCGTTTTTATCCGGCATTTGACCGGAGGTATTCAATGGGCTTTGGGCAAAAATGAATAACGGAATGCCCCGCTAATGTAGCTCAAATGTTTTTTCCCCGGCTTTTATGGCTACGGTAATTTGGTTTTCGCGTGGCGGAATGGGACACCTGTATTCCTCGTTGTATGCGCAATACGGATTGTAGGCCTTGTTGAAATCGAGTACGATGTAGCCACCTGACTCCTTTTCGGGCTCCAGATACCGCCCCCCTCCGTAAGTTTCTAACGCGCTGGTCTCGTCGTAGAAAGGCAGGAACAGGTAGTTTTTAGCCACAGCAAAGTCGGGCTTTAAAATAGCCACCCTCTGCGGGATGCCGTCTACCTCAAATTCTGCGAACCCATATTTCAAATACGATTTCTGTGTGTCGTCGGTATAGGTGAGCACTACTTTCTCCTCCCGGTTTTCATTTCGAACGAATTTGGCCTTGATCTTGAATTGCTGATTTACGGGGAAGTACGAAAGGCTGTCGAAGCGGCTTTTTTGCATATCAGTGAGCGGTGATTCATCGCTGTTCTTGAATGTCTCGTTCTTTTCCCTCCTTTCTTTTTCAATTTTTGGTGCGTAGTTGTCCGATACTCCCATGCTCCTGATAGAATAGGCTGCTATGGCCACAACGGCCGCTAAAATGAACAAAGTGTATATCTGCGATGCTTTCACGTCAGGTAAGTTGATGACAGGCCAAAATTACAAACAAAATAGGTGGCATTAAAGAGTTCGCATGCTTATGCGTTTTAAAGGCCCGGTTTTTTCGCGCTGTGGTTTTCCACATGTTTGTGCGGGAAACCACAGGTATAAATTCAAATATTTCGAAAATAATATCAGTGTCGTTTGGGTGGTGATGTTTTCATACGAGTACAATTTACTCGCATATTTGAGAAATTAGTGTGCATTTGAGTTGCGTCATAAGTGGTTTTTGTGAAGTAATCGCAAGGAATATCTTAAATATAATTTACGTTTGACAAGTCGCATTAAAATCATACAATTTTTGTGTTGTAATTGAAAACAGGGTATAAAATATATCATATATATATTGAAAATGTAATTTTTAGACAAAATAGGGTCTTGTATTACCATTGTATTTGGTAAATATTGATAAATGATGAAAAATTGGTTAAAAAATGATCCTTCTATTGTAATGGTGATTGCAAGCCGGCGTAATGCACTTGATAGAGTAGAGGATCGGCAGATTAACCTTTAATCATTTAAAAAAGCTCTTATGAAA
>CAYUJK010000427.1:0-3501 GCA_964444895.1 uncultured Roseivirgaceae bacterium | reverse complement strand
GTTTTTTTGTAAAAAGAGCCGCGCTACGTCGGTGAGAATCACGTCCGTTACGCCGCTTTTCAGGTTGTTCCACCAATAATTAAAAATGAACCGGTCCTGGTTTCTTTCAAAGTCGATCGTGCCTTTTCGGTAGGTGCGCTGATCTTCCAGGTTTTTTGAACGGATCGCTACGTTTGCGGCTAAGGTGCCCAATAGCGATTTTTTTTCGTCATCGGCTTCTTTGTACACATTGAGCACAAGGTTATCATACTGGAAATCGACTTCGCCGGTAGCCTTATGATCAGTAGCCTGAAACTGAAACGTCAACTTTTTCACCTCGCCCGACTTGATGTCAGCCGGCAATAGCCCCGTGAGCATGGGGTTCAGGATGGTGATGTCAAAGGGCTTCATTTCTCCTGCAAAAGTAAAAAAATCGTCCTCGCGGTCCAGGTGAAAGATGATGTTGGCCTCCACCTGGTTTTGTCCCATCACAAACGACAGCGCATCCAGGGTAAACAAAGAGTTTTCCTGCAGTGTGGCCGAATCATTGGTGAGGTTGTAGCCGGTGCTGTACAAGTCTTGAAAGCGAATGATACCGGGTGTTTCGGAGGCATCTGTTTTCTCCCGGTAGGCGATGTTGATTTTTCTGAGGAAGATGGTGTCGAGCTTGATGTCGGTATCCAGGGACCTGAGCAGGGTAGCCACGAGGGGCTTTAGTTTGAAGGGAGGGTCAGGCAGGGTCTTGTCGCGATAAACGTCTACCGTGGCGGTGTCAATCTCAAGGGAGGAGGCGTGAAATTTCCGGTTTTTGATAAGCTGCTCGTAGTCAAATGCGACCAGCCTGATCGTGCCTATTTTAGCTTCTATCCAGTCAGTGTGGTATTCGTTCACCGTTTTATAATCTTCAATAGGGTAGGGCGATCGTATGGTGAGGTTTTTGATCTCCAGGCCCATGGGGCTAAGAAGGCGATAGCTTTCAAACCGGATGTCCATGCCGGTCAGCTTTGAGAGTTCCTCTGAAGAAATCTCGATCACTTTTTCTTTGAGCGGCCGGTTCAGGTACCATACCGTTATCGCTCCTGCGCATACCAGCAGGAATAAAATGGCGATGATGACGATGGATGAGCGGGATTTTTTCACGTGAAGGTGGTTTATGTGGATTGAAAGCCGCCTGAGTCCGGCGCCGAACAAACCATAAAGTAGATATTTATTTCGTTAAAACAACACGCCTCGGCTAAGTTTTCAGTTTCACCTTGTTTCGCGGCAGTACTTCATTTGGCGCAGATTCACACCCGTTAAGTAGTGTCTGCCCATAAAGTAGTAGTACGAGTTGTGGATATCCTAAATAAATTTGCCGGTAAGCTTGATAATGGGGTTCTGTTTCTCCTATTATTGAACTGCAATGTGCTGCTACTGTCGTGTCAACCATAGAACGACGGTTAGGGTTCGCAAAAAGTCACCTATATTCCCTTCTTGAGAGGGGTAGGGGTGTGTTTTATAAAATAAAGACAGGCTTTTTTCGAACCCGTCAAGGTAGACGTGACATGACACTACTATGATTTTGATGAGAAAATGGCTCCTCCTCTTACTGTTTGCGCCTTCCGTCTGTTTCTCGCAGTCTGTTATCGACCCGCCCTTTTTAGCGTATGAAAGCCATCCCTGGGTAGATTCGGTGCTTCGCGCCATGAGTCCCAGGGAGCGCCTGGGCCAGTTGTTTATGGTAGCCGCCTATTCCAATCGCGATTCGGTGTACGAAGCTGAACTTGTCGATTATGTGCAACAGCATCACATCGGGGGCGTGATCTTTTTTCAGGGCGGCCCTGTGCGCCAGGCCTTGCTGACGAACCGGCTGCAGGATTCGGGCAGGTGTCCGCTGTTGGTTGCCATGGATGCCGAGTGGGGCCTTGTGATGCGGCTGGACAGCGTCATGCGGTTTCCTTACGCCATGACGCTTGGAGCCGTGCAGCAGCCGCACTTGCTCTACGAAACAGGCGCCGCCATGGCCAGGCAATGCCGCCGGATGGGCGTTCATATCAACTTTGCACCGGTGCTGGATGTGAATAACAACACAGCAAACCCCGTCATTGGCTTTCGCTCCTTTGGCGAAAATACCGGTGAGGTAATATGGCGCGCGTATGAATTTGCCCGAGGCATGCAGGACCGCGGTGTGCTGGCCGTGGGTAAGCACTTTCCTGGTCATGGCGATACCGATGTGGACTCGCACCTGGACTTGCCACATCTTGCGCACTCGCGCCAACGGCTGGACTCCGTAGAGCTGCCCCCTTTCCGGTATGCAGCAGCGCATGGTTTCGGGGGGATGATGGTCGCTCACCTGAACGTGCCGTCGCTCGACAGCTCCGGCGTCCCTACTACGCTTTCGGAAAAGGTGGTTGACGGACTGCTGCGGAACCAGATGGGGTTTAAAGGGCTGATTTTCACCGATGCTCTCAATATGGACGGTGTGGCGCGGTACTACCCGCCGGGCGAAGTGGAATATAGGGCATTCAAAGCTGGCAACGACGTGTTGCTTTTTTCGCAGGATGTGCCCAGGGCAATGGACATTATTATGGATGCGGTGCAGCGTGGCGACATTTTGCAGGATGAGATCGACCTGCGGTGCCGCCGGGTATTGGCCCTGAAGTACTGGGCGGGGCTGCACGACTACGAGCCTGTCGATACCGGAAAGCTGGTACAGGATTTACAGCTTCCGGAAGAGGAACTGCTTTCCCTCCACCTGGCTGAAGCCTCGCTGACAGTGCTGGAAAACAAAGAGGAAATAGTACCAATCCGCGACCTTCACAGCAAAAAAATTGCCCATATAAGTCTGTTGCCTGCTGACCAGGCCGGCGACAGTGTGTTTTCTCAAACCTTATCTCAGTATGCCAGTATTGCCGGCTACCGGGTGTTTAGCCATTTCACCGATGCGCAGTTTGACAGCGTGCTCAACCAGGCCCTTACAGCTGACCTGGTGATTGCCGGTATCATGAATATGTCCGTTTTTCCGCGTAATAATTACGGAATGTCCGATGCGGCCATCAATTTTATTTCAAAACTATCTGCCTCCGGCAAGGCAGTAATTGCCGTGTTTGGCAATCCTTATGCGCTGGGGGCATGGCCTGGTATCGAAAACGCGCAGGGTCTTATCGTGGGTTATCAGAATATGTCCTCCATCCAGTCGATGGCTGCACAGTTGATTTTCGGAGCCATAGGTGCTGAAGGGAGGCTGCCGGTGGGAGTGGGGGGCTTGTACAGGCAGGGTGATGGTGTGACGGTATTGCCACTGGGACGGCTGAAATACACCATTCCCGAGGATGCGGGGCTGAATCGATTTACGCTTCAAAAAATTGACTCGCTGGCCGCGCAGGCGATTTCCTCAGGTGCTACTCCGGGCTGCCAGGTGATGGCTGTAAAAAGTGGGATGGTTGTTTGGCAGAAAGCGTACGGGTACCATACCTACGATAGCCTGATTCCCGTTAGCCCTGACGATTTGTATGACCTGGCCTCCATCACCAAAGTGGCCGC